>JAZQWD010000026.1:0-20115 GCA_045632165.1 Acutalibacteraceae bacterium
CTGTCATATAAAAACTCCTATAAACTCAAAAACAAAGGGTACTTGTTAAAATACCCTTTGTAGTTATTAATCTTTTCCTAAAAGCTTGTTAAGCTCGTTCATAAAGGTATTAATATCCTTAAACTGACGGTAAACCGAAGCAAAACGAACGTAAGCAACCTCGTCAATGCCCTTTAACTTATCCATAACAAGCTCACCAATTTTTTCACTGCTAACCTCACGGTCAAGTGAGTTTTGGATAATAGTTTCGATTTCATCAATCATATTATCAAGCTGGTCAATCGAAACAGGACGCTTTTCACAAGCACGTAAAAGACCTGTCATAAGCTTATCACGGTTAAATGATTCGCGAGACTTGTCCTTCTTAATAACGATAATAGGCAAACTTTCAATAATTTCATAAGTTGTGAAGCGTTTACCACATTCTAAACATTCACGTCTGCGGCGAATTCTTTGACCTTCGTCGGTAGGGCGCGAGTCAATTACTTTGCTTTCTTCAAAGTTACAAAACGGACATTTCATAAGATATTACCCCTTATTTTAAAAATTATCCATAAATTACTTGTATTATACAATATATAGTGGTAAAATACAAGTGTAAATTTTATTTTAGGAGGGCTTTTATGCCGTATTTTCAATTAGAAAAACCCACTTCGGGTGACACAGTTGCAATTATGCACACCACAATGGGTGACATTAAGATTAAACTTTTCAAAAATGAAACACCCAAAACATACGAAAACTTCACAACACACGCTAAAAACGGTTACTACAACGGTCTTATTTTCCACCGTGTAATTAAGGATTTTATGATTCAAGGCGGCGACCCTATGGGTACAGGTATGGGTGGCGAATCAATTTGGGGCACTAAATTCCAAGATGAATTCACCCCCGAACTTCACAACCTTCGTGGCGCTCTTTCAATGGCAAACGCAGGTCCTAACACAAACGGTAGCCAGTTCTTTATTGTTCAAGCCGATACTTGCCCCGAAAATATGCTAGAACAAATGGAAGATTTACCCGACGCTTTCCCGCCCGAATGTGCTAAAGCGTATGCCGAAATGGGTGGCACACCTTGGCTTGATTTCCGCCATACTGTTTTCGGTCAAGTTTTTGAAGGTATGGACGTTGTTGACAAAATTGCAAACTGCAAAACGGGTTATGGTGACAAACCCATGTTTGACGTAACTATTGAAAGCATTGAAATTATTGAAATGTAAGGTGCAATAATGGAAAAGATTACAAGCTTTACAATTAATCATTTAGAACTTTTTGCAGGTATTTACGTTTCTCGTAAAGACACCTGTAACAACGTTACGGTTACAACTTTTGACTTAAGAATAACTGCACCCAACCGTGAGCCGGTTATTGACGTGCCCGCACTTCATACTATCGAGCACCTTGCCGCAACATATCTTCGCAACAGTGATTTTAAAGATGAGGTTGTATACTTTGGTCCAATGGGCTGCAGAACGGGTTGTTACCTTGTTATGTTTGGTGATTTAACATCCAAAGACGTTTATGATAAAGTGATAGCTATGTGTGATTTTATTATAAACTTCAGCGGTGAAATCCCCGGTGCAAAACCCGAAGAATGTGGAAACTATTCCGAACAAAATTTAGAAATGGCAAAGTTTTATATTAAAAAATATAAAAACGAGCTTATTGAAAATAAGCGTTTAGAATATCCCAATTAAATGAATAAACACCTCTTTAGTGTTAAAAATAGCACTGAAGAGGTGTTTTATTATGGAAATTAATAAAAAAACTTATGATAAAATGGCTAAAAAGGCATCACCACCATCCCCAAAATTAAAGGACTGCGTTTTAGCTTTTTTAGTGGGCGGTTTTATATGCACAATAGGTGAAACTCTTTCCTATATTTACGCTGAATATTGCAACCTAAAGCCCGATATTGTAAAAATGCTTGTACCCGTAACCTTGATTACTATTGCTGCAATTTTAACGGGTTTGGGTATTTTTGAAAAGATAGCAAAATATGCAGGTGCAGGGACATTAGTGCCGATAACGGGTTTTTCAAATGCGGTAGTTTCACCTGCAATAGAATTTAAAAGCGAGGGTTATGTTTTAGGCGTTGGCGCAAAGATGTTCACCATCGCAGGACCGGTAATTTTATATGGTACGGTTGCTAGTGTGATTTACGGGGTTATTTATTGGATTACAACTTTATTCTAACACGAAAGGCTTGACCAAATAGGTCAAGCCTTTTGAACGCTATTTAATGAATTCTTCGAAAAGAAGTGGATCGTTTTCTGATTCAGTTACAACACCATCAACATAATGTGATAGGTAGAAATCATATTCTACAGAACCGTCAGTATTGATGTTGGTATTGAGTGAGAAAAGATATTCATCCTCGATAATATATGCACTATAATTAACGCCGTATGTATAAAAACATGCCTTCTCAGACGGGAGTACCCACTCTTTTGTTGACAAGTAATTGTTTGTGATTTCAATAAATTCGCCTTTGGATAATTGCGGACATTCATCCGATTTTTTCATTATTTCCGAAAGATAATCAGGACTTTCGGTTGTTGGTGTAGTATTATTGATTTTGCAAGCGGACACAGAGATAAGAATAAGCAACATTGATAAAATAACGCATATTTTTTTCATAGTATCCCTCCTTTTATTTCATCATACCACAAAACCGCTTTATTGTAAATGTTTTTTCAAATGGTGTGTCCTATATTGACAGCAGCAGAGGGGTACGTTTTAGGCGTTGGCGCAAAGATGTTCACCATCGCAGGTTCTGTAATTCTTTACGGAACGGTAGCTAGTGTGATTTATGGGGTTATTTATTGGATTATAACTTTATTCTAAAGTAAAAGGCTTGACCTTTCGGTCAAGCCTTTTTTGAGATTTTTAAACTAAGCAATTCTTTGAAATCATAAATATAAAAGTCGGTGGCAGCCTTCATTTGATTCACATAATCCTTCGAGGAATCGTCGTATACGCCGCAGACCGACATACCCGCTGACTTTGCGGTTTTATCAGCATCCAGATTATCGTCTAAAAACAGAACATTTTCAACAGAGGTCTGCATTTTTGCAGCTGCCATGACATAGATGTTTGGGTCTGCCTTTGTTGTGTTAAAATCGTCGCAAGACCAAATGTTATCAAACAAATCCCACATGCCTAGGCGCTTCAAGCAAGCATCTAGTGTAATGTGGGGACTGGCAGTTAGCACATTTAAACTAGCCCCACGCTGTTTTAGCTCTTGGAGAACGGATATCACATTACTTTTTGCGGGAATGGTATAAAAATACGCGTCCAGCATATATTCTTTCATCTGTAGAATTAGATGCTCCTTGGACATTTGCAGACCTAACTCGTTTATAAAGTACTCGGCTGTGCCGTTGAGGCCGAGGGGTGTAATAATTTTTACGATGTCATCAGCATAAGAAATGTTGTTTTCGTCCAAAATACGGAGCATGCAGGAGCAGAAAGTGGGCATAGAATCTACCAATGTTCCGTCAAAATCAAAAAGGTAACAGATATTCATAGCACAACACTCCTTTTAATTATTATATCACACCGCTGATTAGATGTAAATATTTTTATAAATCGGTGTGTCCTATATTGACAGAAGCAGCCGATTGAGTTTTAAGTGTTGACACTAAAATGTTTACAATATTGGCTTGCAATCATAGGAAAGAAGTGGTATAATTTTTTAACATAACAATGGTAGAGGTATTGTTTAATACCTATGTTCTAATTAGATTTGTGTGACAACAAACGGAGGTTGCATTTTTAGTGTAATGTTGCTTCGGTTGCACACACTTTTTTAAATTCAAGGAGGAAAATTCGATGGCATTAATTAGATGTAGTGAGTGTGGAAGGGAAATATCTGATCAAGCAACATGTTGTGTACATTGCGGATGCCCTGTTTCTAAATCCAACTCAGAACAAAAACAAATTGATCTAAACGAAACTTTTGGTGATATTTTTGGTAATGCGAAATTACGAACGGTTAAAACTTCAAACGATCAGAAAAACACCAACGATATCAATGCAACAGCTAAAACAAGTGGAAATAGTGGTTTAACCACAACAATTATTTCACTGATTCTTGGGGTTATTTGCCTGTTTGTTAAGTCTGATCTTAATTTATTACTATTTGGAATGATTCCGATTTCTCTAAAAACTGTTGGCGCAATCTTCTTGATTGTTGGAATTATAACAGGTATTGCTCTTTTAGTGAAGAAACAGAAATAAATGGAGAAACACAGGTATGGATAGCAAAAAAAGAATTATGAGTTTTATTAAACCAAGTGCAACGTTGGCTATAGTGATGATGATTCCTCCACTCACATTGTTTGGAATTATTATTCTTTTGACAACTACACTTCCTGCATCTATGCACGCTAAAAAGAGTATTGAAAAATTGGAAAACAGCGGGGAACTTGATAAAGCAGCAACAGAATTGTGTTCTTCAAATGCTAAAAAATTGGTCAACGGAAGGATCGTTCTCACAGATAATTATATTTTCTGCAAATTCATAGGTTATGTCATTAAGTATAGTGATATTATATGGGCATATAAAGGTCGCAAAAAAGGTTGTGATACTCTTTTTATTGCAACAAAGGATATTAGTCCGGTAGGTGTGGCTTCGAAAGACTTTGATCGAATGGATGAAGTTAAAAATGCACTGATTGAAATTTATAAGCATAATAATCAATGTATGATTGGCTACACAAACGAAAATATATCTAAATACGAAAAATTATCTGCACAATAAACAGTATTAATTAACGCCTTGTAAGATCAATAATCTTACAAGGCGTTTTCTATGAATAAATATTAAACTGATCTATTTGGAATGTATATACAGTAATTAATAAAAACAAAATGGTGGTAAAACAGTATAGGCAATATATTCACTGAATTATTGAAATTATTTTAAAGATTTTAATGCTTTTATAACTTTAATTTCCATTCATCATTTTTACTGTTACGAACAGCTGCTTCTCCTTGTTCCAAATCTAAAACTTCACGTACAGTTGGGTCGATTTCAAGTGCTTCACCAAGCGAAACAATCATCGGTACTTCATCTGTATGGTCTTTTCCACATAAGAACTGAAAATCCCCATCATTATCATGTTTAATATATAAAATAGGTTCATTATCTTCAATAATATGACGGCAAATATAAACTGCACGATTATTTTCTAAAGCTTTATTTATTGAATCAATCAAACGATCACTTAGAATAGCCATTGATTCAATATGTACCTTTTTATCAGCAACAAATAATGTTAAAGAATCTTTATTTCGGCGTACATATTGTATATCTGAAAAATTATAGGTGTGTTTATTTCCAATCATAGTTGTATACGTAAACTGTTCGTTTGAAATTATATAAATTGTTTGATTTTTCCAACAAAGTAACGAAAAAAAGCCCAACAAAACACCTAATACGGCAATAATAACAGCTAAAATTTTAAAATCAAAAAAAGCATAAATTGTGCTACATATTCCACCTGCAAAGTAAACCAATGACATTGCCAAAAGTCGGTCAGGTAAATACATATCGGCACGACAATCCTCACCTTTATAAGTTATGCCGAAAATTTTTTCAATAATTTTAACAATAATTTTAAGCTTCATATTGCTACCCCCATATGTTATAATTATACCATGAATTTTTGAAAAGTAAATAAATTTGCATTTTGACTTGCTTTATTATATAATCATTTTATAGTGAGGTGATATTGTGTATAAAACGGCGAACGATTATTATAAAGAAAAATATGGGTGCAAGGTATATAAATTATCACTTGACGGTGGGTTTACCTGCCCAAACCGTGACGGTACTGTTGGGACGGGCGGATGTATATTTTGTTCAGCCCTTGGCGGTGGCGAATTTGCCGAAGGTGGCGATAATATTACTAAACAATTAGAACGAGCCAAAAGCAGAGTAGAAGCAAAGATAAAAGACGGTAAATATATTGCTTATTTTCAGTCTTTTACCAATACTTACGCACCTTTAGAGCGCTTAAAAGAGTTGTTTTACGAAGCAATAAAACCCGATTATATAGTTGGTCTTAATATCGGCACACGTCCAGACTGTTTACCCGACGACACAATAGAGCTTTTAAAAGAACTGAATAGTATTAAACCCGTAACTATCGAATTGGGTCTTCAAACCTCTAACGATGATGTCGCCGAATACATAAATCGCGGTTATAAAAGCGTGGTTTATAAAGATGCGGTTTTACGTCTTAAAAAAGCTGGTATTGAAGTTATAACACATATCATTATCGGTCTGCCTAACGATAACCCCGTTTTAACAACCAATTTTGCTGTCGATTGCGGTACTGACGGTGTAAAATTTCACCTTTTACATATACTTAAAAATACAATATTAGCCGACGAATATGAAAAGGGAAGAGTTAAACCTTTAGAATTAGAGGAATACTCAAAAACGTTAAAAGAATGTATTTCGGTTTTGCCTGAAAATATCATTGTTCATCGTATAACGGGCGACGGTGCAAAGAAAGATTTAATTGCACCTTTATGGTCGGCTGATAAAAAGAAAACTTTAAATTATCTTAATAAATATTTACACAACAAAGCGCTTGACTAATTATAGCCAAGCGCTTTAAATTTTAGGTTTATTATCTTCTCTTAAATTTAATAACCAAGTAAACTGCACCAGCAACAACTGCTAAAACTACAATAGCAATAATCAAAAAAGGTGAAATTGGTGAATCACCATTATCTCCTAAATCACCGTCGTTAACATCGACAACAATTTTTTCAGCAACAACGTATGTACTAAAGTGGGTTAATGAAGCAGTCACTTTGCGTGTATTTGCATATACGGTTGTTTTAAGTTCTTCAATTTTGCCATCATCAGAAACGTAGTATACAGTTGTTTTTTCAGGGTTAAAATCAGCCGGAATATTAAATGTAGCTGTTACTTCGCCATTTGGCTGAACTGTAACGTTATTTTTAGTTGCGGTAATTTCATAAGCCACAAACTTGTTTACAATCTTTTTTAAGGCAGTCTCTGCTTTCTTATAAGTTTCTTCAGTTTCAGCAATTTTTTCGGCCTTTACAACAGTATCTTTTTCAAATGTTGTGTCCATAGCTTGAAGAACTAAACCTTCAGTTTGTGTAATTACTTGTGTGGGTTCAATAACTTCAGGAATAGGTTCCTTGTTGTCATTTGCGTTATCTTTATTTTCTTCATCGTTTTTGTTTTCTTCTTTATCGGTCGGTTTGGGTGTAGCAGGAACTTTGTTACCTGTAAATTTTTCGGTAGAAATAAAGCGTGCAATACCATTTTTAATATCTAAAGTGTGTACTAATCCGCCGTCTTTATATCCGTTTTTGCAATAATAACCTTCAGAGGTGTTGTTATAGGTTTTACCGTTATATTCAACGCTATCAGGCCATTTATTTTCGGCTTCTATCTTTTTATATTCAGAATCAGGCAATTTTAACCAATCGATTGTTTGATAGTAAAGCGAATAGGTTTTATCCTTGTTTTTAACATAGTCAACATATTCACGGGGTCTGTTCATACCGCCCCAGCCACCCATAAAAGGGAGGTGGTAAATATTTGTATTAGCATCATAGCCCAATTCTTTTTGAACCTTACTTAGCATATCGCCCGATAAAACAAAGTTTTCGTTTAAATATTTATTAACTGTATCGCCATTGAATGGTTGGGTCATTGTGTCATGATCAAAAAGTTCATCTTCCATATTTACAAAAAAGAAAGAAACATTGGTCACAACATAGCCAACTGTAAATCCATCAAAAAAATAGTCGGCATAATCGGCTTTTTCTTTCGCCAATTTAACATCATCTTTTTCAGCAGCGCTTACACTTAAAGCACCTACACTGAACACCATAATTAAACAAAGAAAAATAGCTATTAATTTTTTCATAAAAATTCTCCTTTCGAATCGTGTAAACATATTATATCAAATCATCGTATAAGTCAAGTATTATGTTATTTACCAAATATAATCAAAAATATTTTTACATATAACTATCCAAAATTAACAGTTGATGAATTCAAATTATCACCTAAACCCCGCCGTTTAAATACTATTGCATTTAAGCAATCCAACGTTTTAGACCGTGAATTTTTCTTGAATTATAATCATATTAAATTCCAATCTTATTTCTAATTTCGGCAGCATCAATATCTGTTAAATGACGTTTTTCAAGTGAAGCAATAGCAGCAGCAGTGCCTGCAGCTTCACCGATACCAACGCAAATAGGCATTACCCTAAAGTTAGAATGCGCCATATGCGTACCCGAAATATTGCGACCGCAAAGAAGTAAATTTTCTTTAATTTCGGGCAACAAGCAACGGTAGGGAATTGTATAACCCTTTTGTTGAGCAAAATGGTGCTGTACGCCTGTTTTATCAAGCCCCGCACCCGTAATATTATGAACATCAAAATTGAAATGCGCATCTTTTACAACGTAATCATCAAATACCCTTGCTTCTAATATATCCTGCTCGTTCAGAGTGTATTTACCCTTAAAATGGCGTGTTTCCCGCACACCGATAAGTGAAGCAGATGACAAAATATAACAGTTTTCGTAACCCGGTACAAATTCTCGCAAATATTTAATGATACTGTCCATTTGTTTACGGCAAGTTAAGGTAGCTTTTGTTAAATCGTCGGCATTTGTACCGTCAACGTCAATACAGTTAGTCATATTACAGGTAACAACACCCGGAAGGGTTGTACGATAGGTTAAAATATGACCTGCGGGGTGGGGAATATGCTCTTTAGCAAGTGCTTGAAGTTCACCCTTTTCGGTTTGCATTTTAGATTCAAATGAACCTAAAAATGCAGCTCGGCTATAATCAACACCGCCAACCTTAAACATAAGTGTTGCGGGTTGCATTTTGTTATCTTCTTCACGTCCTAAATTATATTCTGCACCTGCACGAGCGGAAATATCGCCATCACCTGTTGCATCAATAGTAATTTTGGCATAAATATCGGTTTTACCTGTTTTATTTATAACGGAAGCACCTAAAACCTTGTCACCGTCACAAATCGCATCGTAAGCAAAGGTGTAAAGCATAATTTTACAACCAACTTCGCATAGCATTTCAAGATATAAGGTTTTAAGCTTTTCGGGGTCGATTTTATCGATGATTTTACCATTAAATTCGCCCTCGTTTAGTTCTGCACTTCTTCTTAAAATTTCATAGTAAAGGGGGCTACCACAATTACCCGTCCAATGGCTCATCATACCGCTTGTTGATATACCGCCAATATCACCGCCTTGCTCAACGATTATTACATTAGCACCGTTTTTAGCGGCAGTATATGCGGCCGCAAAGCCAGATGGACCGCTACCTAAAACCAATACGTCGGTATATAATTTGAATTCATTTATCATAATTTATGCTCCTTATAAACCACGTTTTTTAAGGTCGTAAACTAAATCAACGTAAAATTCTCGTACATCAAATCCATCAAAATTTTTCTTGAAAAGGTCGGTAATATCGCAATGAGAGATACCAAAATTTTTTCTGGAAGAAATCAATGTAAATTTTTCGCCCCACGGGAATGAATCTTCACCAACCAAACCGTCATTTGTACCATCAGATTTTCGAATAAAACGAGTAATAACATCAAATGGGTCACCAAAGGTTGCGTTTTTGGGTATAAGTGAGCCGATGCTTTGGGTAAATATATAATCGGGTGTGGGGTGATTTTCATTAAATTCAGCACAGGCAGAAGCGGTTAAATCTTGCATTGCGGCCAAAAAGTCGGGTTTGTGGTCACCTAATCTTTTAAGTGCATTATTATAGCGAAGTGCAATAAATTTTTGAGCTCTTTCAGGTATCTTATTTAAAAGGTAATCGGCATATTCGCACCCTTTATGCGGTGTACTAACGGTTGTAAGGGAAGCGACGTATTGACCCATACCCAAATTTTCAATAGCGTAACGACAATCAAGACCGCCTTTAGAATGGGCAATAATGTTTAATTTTTCACATCCAAAGGTTTCACATATTTCTTTAACTCGAACAATAAGTTCTTCAGCGCTATCCTTAATTGCGATAGCCGATTGTTGGTTACCATAAAAAACTCTTGCACCGTTTATGAATAATTCGTTTGGAATTCTACCCCAATAGTTCATTTGCTTTTGGTCACGAAAACAAACACCATGTACCAGTAAAATAGGGTATTTTGTTGCACACATCTTTAAATGACGGCGATTAATATTAATTTCTTCTTTAGCGGTTTCGAATTCAATTTCTTTATAAACTGTTTTAAGTATGTAATATAAAACAATTAAATTAGGACCAGGGATAAGCCATAACAAAACCCCTAAAATACGCAGCTTTATGCCAAGCTGAATTGATGTTGTATATACACAAATAACCGCACCTAAAAAGAACAGCGACATAAAGACATAACAAATCGCAAAGCTTATTATCAAATCCCAATAATTGTTTTTAATTGTGAAAATAGCAAGAATTATATGATACAATATCGAAATAATTGCTGTGTAAAGAAAAATTGAAAGCATTACCGCGCCATGAAAACAAATAAGCCATCTAACATTTTTAGTTTTAGGAATTTTTACACCCGCAAATAAAAATATGAAAGCATAAATCGGCAAAAAGAGTGCAATAAGCCAAGGTGAAACGTATTTAATAAGCATAAAAGAATTAACTGCAACTGTTAAAAGAGTAACGTATAAAACGTTCACCTTTGCTAATTTTTGTTCCATTTTTTCACCTACTATAAGTCTTTTTCGTGTAAAATAACACCGTTTTGTTTTAAAATATTTTGAAGTATATTGATATCTAATTTTGAAAAATCGTCAGTCAAAGAAGCGGCAATACCCGCAGCTTCACCCGTAACAGCACAACAGGGAATAACACGCATAATATCCCACATACTATCAGTAACGCTTGTACATCTACCTGCAGTGATTAAATTCTTAATCTTTTTAGAGTAAAGTGTTCTAAAAGGTACTTCATAAACAGGACCGCGTTTTCGCCAGTCAGACACCATACCAATCGAATCATCAAAATACTTATGCATTTCGGTATCGTGTAGGGTATATTCACCAACAATTTTTCTTGTCATTCTAACTTGAGGTGTTGTTGCGATAGTAACAGGGAAGACGGTATCATCTTTTTCACGCTTTTTAATAATATCATTAAGAGTAGATGCGTGAGAAAGTATTGTCATATCGGATAATTCCTCACCTGTTAGTCCCGTAAAACGACGATTTATAAGATGGTTTTCCTTATAATCTTCGCCTTTTTGGTCGTCCGGTATATCACAAAAGCCAAGCATATTTAATTTATAACCCGCCTTATCGTTCGAATAATACCAAGCCGCTAAAACGTTACCTTGCTTAAAGGTATCGCACGGTGCACCCGCAAAATGAGCAATATCACAGTCACCGGTAGCATCTACAACAGTTTTTGACTTAATTGCTTGTCGACCACTTTTATTTTCAATAATAACTGCATTAATTCTATTATCATTTAGGTCAGTAGCAACAGCATAGCTGCCATAATGAATTTCAATACCTTCGATCAATAAAAGCTGTTCGGTTAAAATTGCGAAAAGTTGAGGATTAAACTGTACTTCAAAACGTTTATCTTTTTCGGTTTTTGTTCCAATATTATCTAACCAATTTTCAGGATATTTATCTTCCGCCCCCATTTTTATTGAAAGATGAAATAGTTCTTCGGCGATACCAAAAGAAACTTGTTTTCCAAATCCGTCACAAAGTGGAAGATATATAGTTACAAGACCTGCTGTTGCAAGTCCTCCAAGCATAAAAGATTTTTCAAGTAAAATAACCTTTTTCTTTTGTCTTGCAGCCGCGAGTGCAGCGGCAATACCCGCAAAACCACCGCCGCAAACCAAAACATCACATTCTTTGGTTATCGGGGTCTCAATTTTTTCAATGATCATTTATTTCCTCACAAATTTATTTCAAACGGCGAGGCAAGATAACCTGCGCCATTATAAAGATTATGACAAGGTACTTGACAGTAACCCATAGCAATTTTTAAGGGCTTTTTATCCTTTAATTTAACGTATAATTTATTACCCTTAATAGAACACTGTGCTTTTTCGGTTGCGCCATTTTCGTAAGTAACGTAAATATCATTTGGCTCACCGTCAAAATGAAGCCCATGACGAAAAATAAAACTAATTTCTGCATATTCCTGTTTAATAATGCACTTATTAAAAACAGGGCCACTATAAACCAAATCGCGTCCGTAAAGTGTGGTTAAAACTGCGTTTGCAAGCATTTCAGCAACAGTATGTTTCTTACTAGGATGTATCTTATCGTTTTCGTTTGTATTAACCAAAGTTGTCATATAAACGTTATCAACGGTTTTGGCAACCTCTTCAATCGCTTTTCTTACAATTTCCCAATTTTCGCCGTAAACGTAAGGCATAATCTGAACACAATAAAAGGGAAGATTAGCACCAAATAATTCGCGCCAGTTGTTAATCATAATCGTAAGCAGGGTTTTATAATTTTCAGCGTCGCCCGTACGTGCATTACTTTCGCCTTGATACCATAAAACACCTTTCATTGTGTAGGGAATAATATTTAATAGTTTATTTTCAAAAAGGAATGAACCCTCGTTGAATTTATACATTTTTACTGATTCAAACTTTTTGGGTATAAGCTTTTTATATTCATCTGTATCGGCAATTTTCGGGTCGGTCCAGGTATCAACACGTGATGCGCCCTTATTACAGGAAATTATACCAATTGGAATATGTAAATTTTCTTGTAAAATTTGACCAACTTTATAACCAATTGCCGAAAATTTCAAAATACTTTCCTTGTCGGCAATAGTCCATTTGGGTATATTATGTGTGATAACCGCTTCTTCATTTGGGTTGTGCGGTTCGGTAAATAAACGAACGTTTGCATTTTCGATAATATCTATATCAATCGTTTCAGAAGTGTTAAGTTCCATATTAGATTGACCGGCCGCCATAAAAACGTCGCCAATAAGTACGTTTTTAATTACAAACTTTTCATCATTGATACAAACAGTCATATCGTAAGGTCCGCCTGCTTCTTCGGCAGGTAGATATATGCAAAACTTACATTCATCTTTATTTGTAAAAACGGTGGTTTTACCACAAAACTCAATATAGCCGACACCTTTACCATAACCAAAAATAGAAATAGGTTTATTGCGTTGAAGCACCATATTATCTCTAAAAATTTCAGCAAGTTTCATTTTATCACCTATAAAGATATATCTTTTTAAAATTATAGCATTATAAATATAAAAATGCAACGGTTTTCGGCAAAATATTCCGTTGCAAGTATGATAAAAATGTGTTATACTGTATAAAAGAAAGTAAAAGAAAGTAAGTGATTTTTTTGACACCTAAAATCATAAAAATAGACCCTTATTTAGCACCGCACAAGGAAGATTTACTTTTAAGAATAAATAACTATAAAAATAAAAAACAGGAACTTTGCGGAGATGGAAGTTTATTAGATTTTGCCAATGGTCATAATTTCTTTGGTTTCCATAAAACTAAAAAAGGTTGGGTATACCGCGAATGGGCACCCGGCGCTGACCGTATGTTTTTAACCGGTGATTTTAATGATTGGGATATTTATGCAACCCCAATGCAAAAACTTGAAAACGGTGTTTTTGAGGTTACAGTCGGCAAAGAACTTAAAATTGGTATGAAAGTACAGGCAATCGTAGAAAAGGATGGACAAGTTCTTAGACGTGTGCCTTCTTATGCTACTAAAGTTGTTCAAGATGAAGTTACCTATTTGTGGTGTGCTGAGGTTTGTGAAATTAGTAATCCCTATGATTGGGAAGATGAAAAATTCAAAATGCCTAAAACCCCTCTTATTTATGAATGTCACGTAGGCATGGCGCAGGATAAATATGGTATTGGCACTTATCGTGAATTTGCCGATAATATTTTACCCCGTGTAAAAGAACTAGGTTATAATACAGTACAAATTATGGCTATAATGGAACATCCGTATTACGGCTCGTTCGGTTATCAGGTTTCTAATTTCTTTGCACCGTCTTCACGTTTTGGTTCGGCTGATGATTTAAAGTATTTAATCAATAAAGCCCACAAAATGGGTATTGCCGTACTTTTAGATATTGTTCATTCACACGCAGTTGGCAACACTAACGAAGGTCTTAACCTCTTCGACGGTACCGATTATCAGTATTTCCACGCGGGTGGCAAGGGAGATCATCCTGCTTGGGGCACTAAGCTTTTCAACTATGCGAAAAACGAAGTATTACACTTCTTACTTTCAAACGTTAAATATTGGCTTGAGGAATTCCATTTTGACGGCTTCCGTTTTGACGGCGTAACTTCAATGCTTTATCACGATCACGGTCTCGGTAGCGCATTTGTAAATTATGATATGTATTTCTCAATGAATACCGACACCGATGCAATCACATATTTAATGCTTGCTAACGATTTAATTAAAGAAATTAATCCTAAAGCATTAACCATTGCCGAAGATATGTCAGGTATGCCTGGTATGTGCTTGCCGATTAAGGACGGTGGCATTGGTTTTGATTACCGTTTGTCGATGGGAGTGCCCGATTTATGGATTAAATATCTTAAAGACGTTTCAGATGATTTTTGGAATATGGGAACACTTTGGTGGGAACTTAATTCCAGAAGACCCAAAGAAAAGGTAATAGGTTACTGTGAATCGCACGACCAAGCATTGGTTGGTGATAAAACTATTATGTTCCGCCTTTGCGATGCTAATATGTATTCATCAATGAATAAAGGAAATAACGATTCGGTTATTTTCCGTGGCGTTGCGCTTCATAAAATGATTCGCCTTGTAACCGCTTCACTTGCAGGCGATGGTTATCTTAACTTTATGGGGAACGAATTCGGCCATCCCGAATGGATTGACTTCCCGCGTGAGGGTAACGGTTGGAGCTATCATTACTGCCGTCGTCAATGGTCACTAGTTGATAATCCCGATTTATTATATATGGGTCTCAATGATTTTGATAAATCAATGATCGCCTTTTTAAAGAAAGATAAAATCCTTTCTAAAAAATCAGAGCTTTCTTTAATTCATGAAGACGATAAGCTTTTAGCATATAAAAAAGGTGACGATTTATTTGTTTTCAATTTCCACCCCTATAAATCGTTTGAAGGTTATGCTATTCCTACTGAGAGTGGGGAATACAAGGTAATTTTATCAACTGACGATACCGAATTTGGCGGTCATAATCGTGTTAATAAGGAATATATTTACAAAACTGAAGAAGTAAACGGAAGCGATTGCGTAAAACTTTATATTCCATCACGCACCGGCTTTGTACTCAAAAAGATTTAACTTTAACCGACCTGAAATATGGTCGGTTTTCTTATATTGACTTAATACCAAAATATGATAAAATAATTTTATAAATTGATTTGGGGTGGTTATATGCTTACCTTTGATAACAAAAACTTTTATTTAGACGGCGAAGAATTTAAAATCCAAAGCGGCGCTTTTCATTATTTTAGGGCATTACCCGAATATTGGGAAGATATTATGCTCAAAATTAAAGCGTGCGGTTTAAATACTGTCGAAACCTACACTTGCTGGAATTTACACGAAAAATATAAAGGACAATATGATTTTTCGGGTATGCTTGATATTGAACGTTTTTTGCAAACAGCTCAAAAAGTTGGTTTAAAGGTGCTTTTACGTCCAGGTCCTTTTATTTGTGCCGAATGGGAAAACGGTGGTTTACCGTCTTGGCTTTTAAAACGCGAATATAACGTGCGCCCACGTTGCGCTACTGAGCCGTATTTAACATTTTTAAAAGATTGGCTTCACGTTTTGTTTGAAAAGGTTAGACCATATCTAGACGTTAACGGTGGACCGATTATTGCCTTGGCGATAGAAAACGAATACGGTTCCTTTGGTGATGACTTTAACTATTTACGTGAACTTGAAGAATTTTTTAAAGAAGAAAAAATGGATTGTCTTTACTTTGCGGCTGACGGTGGCAATAATTTTTGTTGTTCAACCGGCAGAACAGGTAAACACGTTGTTCAAGGTATTGACGAAGGCGGTATTTGGTCTTTGGGTGACGGCCATTTTAAATTTATGGATAAACTTGAATGTCCTTATTTTGTTGCTGAATATTGGTCGGGTAATTTTACCGACTGGGGTTATAAGCAATGTACCGATATACCTGCTGAAGCATTCCAAAAATCGCTTGATATGATGGAAAAATACAAATCAAGCTTTAATCTTTATATGATTTTCGGTGGTACAAATTTTGGCTTTACAAACGGTGCGCAAGATTATATGAATTCTACCGCACTCAACTTTAACCCTGTTATTACAAGCTATGACTATGATGCGGCAATCAACGAATGGGGCGGTTACAGTGAACGCTATTTTGCAATTAAAGAAATGATGGAACGCGACCACGGTGAGGCACCAATCGAAATGCCAAAATCACCAAAGCTTCAAAATATCGGCGAGGTTGCCCTTACACAAAGCGCAAATCTTTTTGATAATCTTGATATAGGTCACAGTCATAATAGCGTTACAATCGAATCTATGGAAGAATTTGACCAATGGAGCGGTTACATTCTTTATAGTAAAACCTTTAAACACGACACATTTCTAGATTTAGTTAAAATAATTGGAATACACGACCGCGCTCAAGTATTCTTAAACGGCGAATACGTCGATACTGCCTGCCGTGTGCATGCCGATGATGCTATTATTCAGCTACCAAAACGCGTTGAAGCAGGAGATAAGCTTGATATTTTGGTTGAAAATATGGGTCGTATTTGTTACGGCGAAAAGACTTATCTTGGCGACCGCAAGGGTATAGACGGTAATATTGTGTTAACCGAGTATAGACCTAACGGCGCACTTCGTACTCCCGGTAAAACTACATTTAATTGGGAGGTTACTTGTCTTGAACTCGACGACTTAAGTGGTGTTAAATTTAAAGAGGGAACTGTAACAAAATGTCCCGCATTCTTTAAGGGAACTTTTAAAGCTGAAAATCAAAATTCTTGTTTTGTTCATTTTGATAACCTCACAAAAGGCGTTATCTATATTAATGGCTTTAACATTGGCAGATATTGGGATTTTGGACCACTTAAAGCACTTTATATTCCGGGCGCTTTACTAAAAGAAGAAAACGAAATTGTTATTTTTGAAAGTGATGGAATTAAGGGCGATCCAAAAGTATTAATTAACGATATTTGCGGTATTGAAAATCATAAACCCGAAATAATTGTTTAATTTTAAAACCCGCCAAACGGCGGGTTTTGTTATATTTTCACACCTTTTTGAAATAATAAAAAAGAGGTGTATAAAATGATTGAAAGATATGGCAAAACACTAATTTTAAAAAACAAGCCGTCAATAATCGGTTACGGTTCAATCGTTGGCAAAAAAGAACACGAAGGACCGTTATCTAACGAATTTGACGAATATATCGAAGATAGTTATTTTGGTGAAGACAGCTATGAAAAAGCCGAAAGTAAGCTTCAAAAAAACGCAGTAGAACACGCTTTGAAAAGGGCAAACCTCAATAGTAATGATATTGATAATATCTTTGCAGGTGACCTTTTAAATCAATGCATTAGTTCGTCATTCGGTCTAAGAGATTTTAATATACCGTTTATCGGTTTATACGGTGCATGTTCTACCATGGCTTTATCAACCGCACTCGCATCGATTTTTGTAAACTGTGGTGTATCAAAATATGCCGTTGCGGTTACATCGTCACATTTTTGTTCGGCCGAACGACAATTTCGATTCCCACTTGGTTACGGTAATCAGCGCACACCAACCGCACAATGGACTGTAACGGGTTCAGGTGCACTTGTAATAGGGAACGGGGAAGAACTACCATATATTAATGCAGTATCATTCGGCGCAATTATGGATCTAGGTATAAAAGACGCTAATAATATGGGCGCTGCAATGGCACCTGCAGCGGCTGATACTATTTCAAACTTTTTTAAAGATACAAACACTAAACCCGAAGATTACGATATTGTTTACACGGGTGACTTAGGACGCGTAGGCACCGATTTACTTTACGATTTAATGGATGAAAAGGGCTACGACCTTCGTTGCCGCCATGCAGATTGCGGTAATATAATTTTCAGCGCTGATAATCAAGACGTTCACGCGGGCGGTTCAGGTTGCGGTTGTTCCGCATCAGTTTTAGCGTCATTTGTAATGCACCGCTTTGAGGAAAAAAAGTTTAAAAATATACTGTTTGTTTCAACAGGTGCACTAATGTCACCAACTTCTTCACTTCAAGGTGAAAGCATACCAGGAATTGCACATTTATTAAATATAAAAAAATATTGACAAAACCAAAAATAGAGTGTAAAATTTTATTAAATCTCCGTTATATTAACCTCTAACGGAGATTATTATTTTAAAAGGGAGGATTAGTTTATGAACGAAGAAATGTTGGCTTTACAAGAAGAACTTATCGCTCTTATCGAAAGCAAAAAATTTCAAGATCTAAAACGAATTTTATCTGAAATTAATCCTGCCGATATAGCACTTTTCCTTGAAGAACTAGAAGAAAAAGATTTACCGGTTGTTTTCAGAATTTTACCAAAAGAATTAGCCGCAGAAGTTTTCGTAGAAATGGAAAGTGACAGTCAAGAATTTTTGATTACTAAGTTTAACGATAAAGAACTTAAATTAATGCTTGATGAGCTTTTTATGGATGACGCGGTTGATATTATTGAAGAAATGCCTGCAAGCGTTGCAAAACGTATTTTGGCACAAGCAGATGCTGCTACACGAAAGGTTATTAACCAATTACTTGCATATCCTGATGACTCAGCGGGTAGCATAATGACCACCGAATATATTGATCTTAAAAAATCAATGACGGTAGCCGACGCTTTTGAACGCATTCGTAAACGCGGGGTAGACAGTGAAATGATTTATACCTGCTACGTTACCGATGCGCGCCGTCGTCTTATAGGTATTGTTTCGGTTAAGGATTTGCTTCTAAACGATATCGAAGCCAAAATTGACGATATTATGGAAGAAAACGTAATATTCGCAACCACGCACGATAATAAAGAAGATGTTGCCGCACTTTTTGAAAAATACGACTTTATGGCAATACCGGTAGTTGATAACGAAGACCGTCTTATCGGTATCGTTACGGTCGACGACGCTATTGACGTTATCCAAGAAGCAGCAACTGAAGATATTGAAAAAATGGCGGCTATTTCTCCAACTGATAAGCCGTATTTAAAAACAGGTGTTTTTTCCACCTTCAAATCACGTATATTTTGGCTTTTAATACTTATGATTTCGGCAACCTTTACAGGTGCTATTATTTCTAGCTTTGAAGAAAATTTAACTGTTGTGCCCGCGCTTATTGCCTTTATACCAATGCTTATGAATACAGCAGGTAACGGCGGTAGTCAGTCATCTGTTACGATTATTCGTGCGTTGTCCTTGGGCGATATTGAATTTTCTGATATTTTCCGTGTTGTTTGGAAAGAATTACGCGTTGCATTAATTTGTAGTGCTGCACTATCGGTTGTAAACTTTGTAAAAATGTATTTGATCGACTATTTAATTTTCCATAACTTTGACACAGGTAGACAAATTGAAGAAATTTTGGTTGTTTCAGTCACATTGTTTATTGCTATAATAGTAGCAAAAGTTGTTGGTTCGGTTTTGCCTATAATTGCAAAGAAGCTTGGCGCAGACCCTGCGGTAATGGCAAGTCCGTTCATTACAACTATCGTTGATGCGGTATCTTTAATCGTTTATTTTAACGTTGCAGTGTTAATTTTAAACATCTAAAATCAGCAGGGAATAGACCTGCTGATTTTTTTATAAAAATAATTGTTGACATTTTGAAATATATGTGTTAAAATAGCAAAGTCGCACGGAGAGGTATCGAAGCGGTCATAACGAGGCGGTCTTGAAAACCGTTTGGCGCAAGCCACAAGGGTTCGAATCCCTTCCTCTCCGCCACACTTTTTTGACAACTTAATCGGTTCGATTGGCTGTTCACCACACCCGATCTTGCGACATACGGAGTAGTACTCAAGTTGGTGACGAGGC
>JAZQWD010000027.1:0-4726 GCA_045632165.1 Acutalibacteraceae bacterium
ATAAACTCTTTAATATATTTTTTCATAATATCACCCGAATTTGATAATTCCTTTATCAATATCATCAATAACCTTGGCGATTGCGTGGTCGTTATTTGATACAGTGATAATATCAGCAACTGCTTTGGCTTCGGCTATCGCATTACTAACTGCTACACCTACACCTGCCGCTTTTAACATTGAAATGTCGTTATTATAATCCCCTATTGCAATTGTATTCTTCATATCAATTTTAAGATAATCGGAAAGCTTTTTCAAAACGTTGCCTTTACTTACGTTTTTGGGTAAAATTTCACACAATGTTAATTCCGAACGGATAAAATCGAACTGATTCATAAGTGAATGCTTTGGTAATTCTACAACAAATTTTTCCATAACATCGATATCTTCACAGGCAAATACTATCTTAACAATAGGTTCTTTAATAGAATTAAAATCACCGTATATGTATTTAGTATTTGTAATTTTTCTAAACGTTACCGTACCGGAAGATTCTTTTTGGTAATAAATATTTTTTTGAGTATTTATTTGTATACCTACGGTTGGAAATTCTTTATCAACAAAATCAACCAACTCAGTGGCATTTTTAGGCAGTAATACCGACCAAATAAGCTCGTCCTTTTCACCGTCGTAAAGACCGCCACCATTAAAGCAACCGAATGGAACATTTGGCTTAACCTTATTATATGTATCAAACGAAATTAGTGGTGGACGCCCCGTTATAAAGGTAAACGAACCGCCTTCACTTTTAAAGTATTCAATTGCTTCCAAGTTTTCCCTGGAAATTTGTTTTTCATCATTAAGTAACGTACCGTCAAGGTCGGTACAAAACAGTAAATTTTCAAATTTTTTCATTCTCAATATTCCTTATATTATTCAAAAGTTGCTATTTCAAGCGTGTTATAAAAGCCCAAATAATTAAACTCTTCAAAAACACCCTTGATGAGAAACAAATCATCAATGGGGGCTTTTGTCGCCTTAAATGAATATATTTTATTCGACAAGCAATAAACGGTAAATTCCTTACCACCGCTGTTTACGTATGCATTTTTCAGTTTTGCTTGACCATCTTTAGTAAGCCAGATATAAATATCAACCCCGCCAACATTATCCCAATAATCCATTTTATAATCAGTCATATCAATATCCTCATCGGATATTACGGTTTTGCCTTTTGTATCCACAACCCTAAAGCAAGCGGGTGGTGAATATTTTACCTCGCCCTTTGCTTTGTTTTGAGAAAACATCCACTTAAATAAATCGCGGTCAGCATAGGCATAATTCCACGCATCGTGCAAAACACCGTGAAGCGGGAAAAGTTCAACTTTAGTACCACCTGCCGCAATAATAGAATTATACATTTGCTGTGAGCTACTATATGAAACCGTAGGGTCAGCTGTGCCATGGTAAATACGAATAGGTATATCTTTAAATGCTGCACCATTATTTGTATTGCCAAAGCCACAAAGCGGAACACCGGCAGCAAAAACGTTACCGTAACGCTCAAGCAATTCCCATGTACCGTGACCGCCCATTGAAAGCCCTGTTACGTAAATTCGGTTTTTATCGCAAGAATATTCTTTTTGTATTTTTTCAAGCAGGTGCATTGCACTTGTAAGTGTTCCGTTTCCGTCGCCTGTATAATTGCGGTCCAAATTCCACCATTCAGCGGTTTGAGGACAAATTAAAATTGACTGTGAAATATAATCGGCATTATTTAAGAACATTTTTTCGAGGTTATTAATATGAGTTATATTGTCTGTACCAAGCTCACCCGCACCGTGTAAAAACAAAATTACTGGGTATTTTTTAGAAGACGAATAATCATCAGGTAAATACAAACAAAACTTTAACGTATTTCCGTTTTTAGAATCATGAAAGCTTTCTTTTATTGGGTCAGTAACAGTAGAATCAGCACGGAAAGTATATTTTTTTGTTACAACCTCAGGACGATTATTTTCTGACGAAGTATCCGTATTACTCGTTTCGGACGAATTGATTTCAAGCTTTGATACATCGTTACTACTTTCTTTAATATCTTTTTTACACCCAGTAATTCCGAACAACATCACAAGTATTAAAAGTGAAATAATTGCTTTTTTCATAAAACACCATCTTTAAATGATTATAATATTTTCTCCTATTTTAACATCAAACGATTTACCATTTATTATAAGAGTATACGATTTATTAGAATAAACTGTACATTTATTTTCGTTCACTATAATATCTGTCACCGTTTCACCAAAACGAAGATTTTTAATACCAATTTTACCCTTTACATCAGGTTTAGCCCATTCGACTATATTATTAAAGGCATTTATCGTATGAAAGCCCAAAACGAACTCAATATAAACCGAAATTGGACCCAGCGCCGACCAACCGCAAAAATCAGGGCGGACAAATCCGTTATCATTAGCGTTAGTTGCGGGTTTATATTCTGTCGGCGAATAACACTCCCAAATCGTATGAGGTGAAAATTCGGTATAGGTTTTATAAATATGGTTTAACAATTTATAACCCGTTTCGTGTGCCAAATCATAAAAACCGTAATTCTTAAGCCCGACTAATGCCGCATAAGCAGTTGGGAGCCAAACTGCGCCACGCCAATATTTACCGTTTCGCGAAAAATCGCCATCATTTCTAGCTAGCGAAACAAATGGCACCTCACCGCCAAAGGTATTTTTATCTTTAAGTAAATTTGCAAGCTTTTCAGCACGCTCAAAAGGTGCCACGCATGATGTTAACGCCCAAAATGAAGCAATTGTCTTAACCTTATTAAAATTGTTATTTTCTATATCGTAATAAAACAAATCATCGTTATCCCAATATAAATCGTTTATAATTTTTGCTTTTTGTAAAAAATTATTATACCACAAGTTATAATTTTCTTCATCAGCTAAAATTTTAAACATTTCGGCAATCATTTTAGCGGCTAAGGCCTGCTGATTAATTGCATCTATCCACAATAAGTCGGGATTATGCGGGCGTTTTTCAACCGCCGTATCACCTTTTCTGCCACGCGGTGTGTTATCCATGCCACTGCGACCACCTTCCCACTTAAAGCCATTTTCGGTGGAAATAAGACAGGTATTAACGCACACGCCGTTCGGTGTATAACCTTCTTTTAAATTTTCAAACCAAGAATAATGCTTTTGCAAAAAGCATTGGTTATATAAAAGTTCTCTAAGATAGTCCTTATCACCCTTAAATAAAGCGTTTTGATATTCAGACCATGCAAAAAGTGGCGGATTATCGGCTATATGCACCTGCATTTCAAAAGCTACACCTGATTTTGCACCCGTCCAAACGGGTTCACTTTCAGTAGGTATAACCTCAGGTAATTTTTTACCGTTATATAAAACCTCATAAAAATTCTTTAATGATTCAACACCCGGGAACAGATCGTTAGCATACTTACAAAAAAGCGACATAAAGCAAGTATCCCAAATCCAAATTTGGGTGTCACAAAACGCCTCGTCCATATATGGAGTTTGCGGCATACCGTCAATATGCTTTATATGTTTAAAAGCAATTTCCCACGCTTTAAAATATAAAACATTATATTCTGGGTGTTCACCATAAACAGGAATTGGTATGTAATCATGCAAATTATACACATCACAATTATTGCTCATTGTTATCACCTCTTGCATTTATTATAACACAATAAAATTACAATGCAAGAAATTAACCAAATTTATAATTTAAAATAGAGTTCGAATCTTCTGTATATATCAATTAAATTGCAAAAAATAAAGACCTAACTTTTCAGTTAAGTCTTTACGTGGCGCGCTGAAGAAGATGTAACCGCTGCGCGTTTACCGTCCTCGGCGACCGTTTGCCTTGCAAACAGTACCCGCCTCACACTTCGGTGCTAAAAACAATAATCAATTGTTTTCTTAACGCACCTCACCCTCACAGAGTTCGAATCTTCTATATATATCAGTAAAATTGCAAAAAAATAAAGACCTAACTTTTCAGTTAAGTCTTTACGTGGCGTGCTGAAGAAGATTCGAACTCCCGACCTTCTGGTCCGTAGCCAGACGCTCTATCCAGCTGAGCTATCAGCACAAATCAGTCATTTCTCTTGACCGCCATAGTATAATAACACATTAATACAAAAAAATCAAGTATTATTTTTAATTTTTTTAAAAAAATTTTTAAAATAAATACTTGACATTATGAACAATATTATGTATAATAACAAAGTCGCGAATAAATGCTGCTATGGCTCAGGAGGTAGAGCGCATCCTTGGTAAGGATGAGGTCACCAGTTCGACTCTGGTTAGCAGCTCCAAAAATCCCGTTCTCGTAAGAGGACGGGATTTTTAGTTTTCACTATTACCTTTTCACTCTTCACTTTTCACTAAACAGTGAAAATCTATTATGACCTCTTGCCTATTCTATCTTAGTTTAAAAACCCATCCTCAAATTGAGGATGGGTTTTCTATTATCTTATACCATAATTTTCAAGGATATAATCCATATCCTTGTCACCACGACCTGAAAGGTTAATTAAAATTGAGCCGTGCTTCATTTCCTTTGCCAAGCGGATTGCGTGTGCAACGGCGTGTGAGCTTTCGATTGCGGGGATAATACCCTCTAAACGTGAAAGCTTGAAGAAAGCATCAACTGCTTCTTCATCATCAACAACGTCATACTTAACGCGACCTAAATCACGTAAAAATGCGTGTTCAGGCCCTGATGACGGATAGTCAAGACC
>JAZQWD010000028.1:0-2639 GCA_045632165.1 Acutalibacteraceae bacterium
CTGCCAAGGGCATAGCTGGGCAGCTAAGTGCGGATTGGATAAACGCTGAAAGCATCTAAGCGTGAAGCCAACCTCAAGATTAGATTTCCCATAGCATAAGCTAGTAAGGTCCCCGGAAGACTACCGGGTTGATAGGCTGCAAGTGTAAGCGTAGCGATACGTGTGCTAGGCAGTACTAATAGACCGAGGGCTTGACCTATTTTTTCGATCCTAACTTTCATTACTTGTTCAGTTTTCAGGGTGTGAGCACCCAATATGTTAATTCGGCTCGGTAGTTTTCTATCGAGCTTTTTTGTGCCCCATATTTTAATTCCATTTTGGAGGAAGATTATGAAAAATTATGACGTTTTAATTATTGGTGCAGGCCCCGGTGGTATTTTCTCGGCTTTTGAACTTAATAAATTAAACCCCGAACTTAAAATCGGTGTTTTTGAATCAGGTCACGAACTTTCAAAACGTCGTTGTCCTATTGATGGTAAAAATATCAAAAGCTGTGTTAACTGTAAAAGCTGTTCTATCATGAGCGGTTTTGGTGGTGCAGGTGCATTTTCTGATGGTAAATATAATATAACCAATGATTTTGGTGGCACATTATATAAATATATTGGTCGTGGCGAAGCGCTTGATTTGATGCATTACGTTGATGAAATCAACATGGCTTACGGTGGTGAGGGCACTAAGCTTTATTCAACCGGCGGAAGTCAGTTTAAAAAGATTTGTATTCAAAACAATTTACACCTTTTAGATGCTTCGGTTCGCCATTTAGGTACTGACATTAATTACGTTGTACTTGAAAATATCTATAATTTCCTTAAAGATAAGGTTGATTTCTTCTTTGATACTCCTGTTATTAAAGTTAGTGTAATTAACGGCGGTTATGAAATTGCTACCGAAAATGATGTATATACCTGTAAAAAGTGTGTAATTTCGGTTGGTCGTAGCGGTAGTAAGTGGATGGAAACCGTTTGTAACGATTTAGATATACCGACAAACTCAAACCGCGTTGATATTGGTGTTCGTGTCGAATTGCCTGCAAATGTATTTTCACACTTAACTGATGAACTTTACGAAAGTAAAATTTTATATCGCACCGAAAAATACGGTGACTTGGTTCGTACCTTCTGTATGAACCCCAAGGGTGCAGTGGTTACTGAAAACACTAACGGTATTATTACGGTTAACGGTCACAGCTATGAAGACCCTGCAAAGCAAACCGAAAATACAAACTTTGCACTTTTGGTTGCAAAGCATTTTTCCGAACCGTTTAAGGATTCTAACGGTTACGGTGAATCTATTGCCCGTTTAAGCAATATGCTTGGTGGCGGTGTTATGGTGCAACGTTTTGGTGACTTAATTCGTGGTCGTCGTTCAACTCCGCATCGTATGACCGATAACTTCCTTGTGCCTACCCTTAATGCAACCCCAGGTGACTTAAGTCTTGTATTGCCAAAACGTATTTTGGACGGTATTATTGAAATGATTTATGCGCTTGATAAGGTTGCCCCCGGTACCGCAAATGATGATACACTTTTATACGGTGTAGAGGTTAAGTTCTATAATATGGAAGTTCAGGTTGACGAAAATTTACAGTCAAAATATGATGGACTTTATATTATAGGAGACGGTAGTGGCATTACTCACTCACTTTCACACGCTTCAGCTAGTGGCGTTCACGTTGCAAGACATATTGTAAAATAGTAAAAGAGAGACACTTTTAATTAAGGTGTCTCTCTTTGTGATTTTTAGTAGTTATGGTTTGTTTTGATCAATACCAATTTCCAAATAAAAGGAAGGAAAATAAAAATAAAATTCCGCAAAAAAGCAGATGTGTAAAATTAAATAATAACTTTTTGCGAATGCTTACGGTTGGTTTTAATGGTATCCAACAAATAAGTGTTACTGCTAATGGTGAAAACCATAAACTTAAACGATATAATATGATAAATATAATTCCAAGTAAAATATTTCCGTTAATACCGCTTAGCCAAAGGGCAAAGGCAAATAAAAGATTAAAGAAATATACAAGGATAAACAAAATTGTTTTAATAAATTTTGAGGTTGACATATCCTACTTCCTTTGGAAATTTGTATTTTATGCCTTAATAATAGATTTAGCGCTATGTACTGTGTATTCAGTGAATTCACCGATAACCTCACCATCAAGTTGAAGCGGTGCGGGCTTTGAAAGCTTAACCGAAATATTATGACCTTCAATAATATCAATCATTGATTTCATTTTAATGTGTGTGCCCTTCATAAGACGGAGAAAGGCAACCACAATTTTAAAGAAATTATTGCTATACATTGCAACAACGGTTATTGATTTTTCGGTATTTAGTCGGTCTTGGTTGGGGGCAGACATAAACCCGCCACCGAAAAAGCGACCGTTCATTGTGGGGACAAGCCAAGTGTGTTTATAGGTTTTGGTAACACCGTCAACCGTAACGGTTGCATCGCAGGGCTTATATGCGCCTAAAAGTGCTTTTATTGCAACAAGCGTATAATTTGCACGTTTTTTACCTAAAGCGCGCAAACGTTCAACCTCGGCACAGCAATAGCCGTCCATACCGCTGCCGACGCAGTTTATAAATTTATAAACCTTATCCTTAATTTTTGCGGTGGGAAGATTTTTAACAAAT
>JAZQWD010000029.1:0-8606 GCA_045632165.1 Acutalibacteraceae bacterium
TCAAGCATAACGTTGTTGATAAGACGTGTTACAACCTTTGAATTGTACATAGGATCCGGCAATACATCACGTTTAGCAATAAAGCCTCTTCTTGGCACTTTGCTTCCCTCCTTCATAATAGTAATGATCTCATAGGTACTCGAGTGACTATCCCGTGGCACCAAGCAGGGCTTACATATATAGTATATATAAACTGCTCGGAATTTCAGCAGAGATAAAGTCTAACTTCTTAATTATTTAGCACCCTTCTTAGGACGTTTTGCACCGTATTTTGAACGGCTCTGCATTCTGTTTGCAACGCCCTGTGTGTCAAGACTGCCGCGTACGATATGGTAACGTACACCAGGTAAGTCCTTTACACGTCCGCCACGGATAAGAACAACGCTGTGTTCCTGCAAGTTGTGGCCAATACCGGGAATGTAAGCTGATACTTCAATTCCGTTAGAAAGACGTACTCTCGCAATTTTACGGAGCGCAGAGTTAGGCTTCTTAGGTGTAGAGGTCTTAACTGCTGTGCAAACACCGCGCTTTTGGGGAGAATCGTGGTCTGTAAGGCTGCGCTTCATAGAGTTGTAACCCTTTAAAAGAGCGGGGGCCTTTGCTTTCTTTTCGATTGTCTCACGACCGCTGCGAACCAATTGGTTAAAGGTAGGCACTGATCAATCTCTCCTTTCTTAAAAACTATGAAATTCTGTGTTAAAACATAATAACACATACTATTTCACACTAGGTTATTCTATCACACAAATGTCAATATGTCAAACATTTTTTAACTTAATTTTGCCCATTTTTTACGACTTTCAAACACCCACAATATGTTGTATTTGCACAAAAATCATAAATACAATTTTAAAAGGATTTACTCGTCAAATTATAGTTTGTCGGGGAGGTAGGATTGGTTGCACATTGTAGGGACAGGCCTCCCGGACTGTCCGCAAACACAGTAGAATTTTAACCGGCAGTCGAGGAGGCCTGCCCCTACGCGTGATTTCAATGTAAATCCATCTAACCGTTAAACCTCCAATTTATTAAATAAAATTATTCTTGACACATAATACTATGTGTAGTATAGTATTATGTGTAAGGAGGTATTGTATGGATATTCAAATGAAGCGCGGTCTTTTGGACGTTGCGGTGCTTGCCGCAATTAAAAATGAAGATTCGTACGGCTATAAGATTATTAAAGATTTAAAACCGTATATGGAAATATCTGAATCTACACTTTACCCAATTTTAAGGCGGCTTGAAGCAGGGGAGCTATTAACAGTAAAGGATGCTATTCATAACGGCAGGGTGAGAAAATATTACCATATAACCGAAAAAGGTCTTGAAAAAATTAATGGCTTTAAGAATGAATGGCAGGAAATAATGCTTATATATAATTTTGTAACAAGGGAGGAAACAGAAAATGACCAAGCTTGAATTTTTAGATATGCTTGCAGGTCGGCTTAACGCTTTTGATAAAGCGGAAATTGAAAATTGGCTTAAATATTACGGTGAAATAATTGATGACCGTGTTGAAGACGGTCAAAGTGAGGAAGAAGCAGTTGCCTCACTTGGCGATATAGATACAATACTTAACGGAATTTTAGAACAAACCCCAATAACAAAGCTCGCAAAAGCGAAGCTTAACAAAAAGACCCTTCGTGGGTGGGAAATTGCATTACTTATTTGCGGGTTTCCGCTTTGGCTACCGTTACTTATAGCTGCATTTGCAGTGGTTTTGGCGGTTTACGTATCGGTGTGGGCTGTAATAATATCTTTTTGGGCATCCTTCGGCGGGATTTTTGCAAGCGGTATTGGTTTTATTGTTTCAGGTATAGCTTTTGCCTTTGGTTCTCAAACGCTTCCGGGGGTTGCTTTAATCGGTGCCGGTATTGCTTGTATAGGTTTTTCAATATTCCTGTTTTACGGTAGCAAAGCAATAACCGACGGCACTGTATGGCTTACAAAGAAAATTGTTTTGGGTATAAAAAACAGTTTTATTAAAAAGGAGGAAGCAAAATGAGAAAAAAGACAATTGTTGGACTTATTGTTGCTACTTCACTTATATTAATTGGTGCTATAATTTTTGGAGGTGTTATGATGGCGCTCGATTGGGATTTTTCTAAAATTTCAACAGTTAAATACGAAACAAACGAATATGAAATAAATGACAGTTACAAAAATATAAAGGTTATAACCGATACTGCGGATATTACCTTTATATCAGCAGAAAACACCAAGGTTGTTTGTTATGAAGAAACCAAAATTAAACATTCGGTTACAGTAAAAGATGATACTTTGGTAATTGAGGCAAACGACACAAGAAAATGGTATGAATATATCGGTATTACTTTCGGCTCGCCTAAAATTACTGTGTACATCCCTGCGGGTGAATATGGTGCACTTACCGTAAATGCAAGTACAAGCGATACTGAAATATCCAAAGAATTCAAGTTCGAAAGCATAGATATTTCACAAAGTACAGGTGATGTTAAGTGCTTGGCTTCTGCTAATGGTGATATGAAAATAAAAACGAGTACAGGTTATATTACGGTTGAAAATATAACTACAAGGTCGCTTAATCTTGCGGTTACGACGGGAGATATTGTCGTATCCGATACAAAGTGTGTCGGCGACCTTTCGGTTAAGGTTACAACAGGTAAAGTTGAACTAGAAAATATAAGGTGCAGCAACGTTATTTCAACAGGTGATACAGGCGATATTACATTAACAAATGTTATTACAGATAAAAGCATTGACATCGAAAGAACAACAGGTGATATAAAGCTTAATGGCTGTGATGCTAGCGAGCTTGTAATTGTAACTGATACGGGCAATGTAAAAGGCACACTTTTAAGCGATAAGGTGTTTATTGCTAAAACCGATACGGGAAGCATTAAAGTGCCCGAAACAACAAGCGGCGGAAAATGCAAAATCACTACCGATACAGGTGATATTAAAATAGAAATCAAATAATAAAAAGGCGCTCGCAAGAGCGCCTTTTACTATTTCATATTAATGCTGCTTGCCCCTAAATCCTTTGCGGTGTCGCTTAAATATTTGTGGCAGGTAAACATTATAATTTGGTTTTTGTCAGAATATTCTTTCAAATATTCTAAAGCGATTTTTTGGCGATTATCATCAAACTGTGCCAAAGAATCGTCAAGCATAATTGGTAACGCGCCGTTTGAATCGTTAATTAATTCGCTTAACGCCAAACGCAAGCTTAAATATGCTTGGTCTAAAGTACCGCTTGAAAGGTAAGCCGAATCGTAGCTGCCGAATATATCAGCTTTTTGCACTGTTATATCCAACGATTTTGAAACGTTTATACCGCTATATTTACCACCGGTAATACCGCTAAAAATTTTAGTGGTTTTACTGTCAAGCACCGAACCATAGCTGCGCCTTACTTCCGAAAAGCTTTCGGTTAGCACTTCCATTGCAAGGTCTAAATCGGCAATATACTGTGCTTGGCTTTCGGTTTTTGCGGTTAGCTCGGCAATTTGCTTTTTAAGATTTTCGGGGTTTTCCATAACCTTTTGGATTGCCTTAATTTCAGTTAAAATAGCAGTAGCATCGGTCTTTTTAGAGGTGATTTCTTCTAAAATGCCGTCATATTCCGCTTTAATGCTTTCAAAATCACTAACCGTACCAAAGCTTTCAGCTTCCTTTATTTTTTGCGCTGCCGCATCATACGAAATATTTCCAACGTCTTTTATGATGTAATTTATCTTTTGTTTAATTTCTTTTTGTGCGGTAGATTTTTGACGGAATTCATCAAGCGCCATATCAATTTCGGTTGTGCTAAAGTTACTGCCCAAAAGGGTAGCAAGCTCATTGTCATAAATTGCTTTTTCTTTTGAAAGCTCTTCAATTTTTTGTGTGTTTTCCTTAATGTGGTTTTGCTGGTTTTCAATCATCGCCGCATTAGAATTAAGCGCGGCAGTAATTGCGTTAAGGTTTGATTTTTCAAGGGTAATAACCGTCATAAGTTCGTTGAGTTCAAGCTTAATATCTAAAAGCTTGCTCTCAAGTTCTTTTTTCTTGGCATTGTTAGCACTTGTTAAAATAATAAATACCGCACTCAAAACCATACCTAATATTGCAACACCGGCACCGATATACACGTTATATGTACATAACGCTGCACCGCCGACACCTAATATAATACCCAAAATAAGTAAGATAAAGTTAGGTGATTTTTTGACGCTTAATGCCTTTTCGGTGTCGCCATATTTTGTTTTTAAATCGGCTTGGTTTTGCTCTAATAATTTGATTTTTTCTACTAGCTCTACAGATTTTTCGGGCGAGGCCTTTTGTGGGTCAAGTGCTAAATCAAGCCCTTGCTTTATAACCTTGTTTTCGTTTTCAAGATTTTCAATTTTGCTTTTAACACCGTTTATTTTAGAAAGGCAAAAATCAATCTTTTTAAGGAACATTTCATCTATAACCGTACCGTTTTCTAGGGTTAACGATTTTGTTATATTGTCAAGTTTACTCTTTAAATCTAAAAGCTCGCGAAGCTTTTTAGCATTTCTAAAATCTTGTTCCTTTTCGATTGTAACCTTTAATTTATTGGCTTTTTCTTGTAGCTTTTCAATATCGTTAACAATTTCTTTAACTTTTTGGTTGCCAAAATTAATTTTTTCTTGGCTTTCGTTGGCTTTTACAAGCGCAGCGTTCAAATCTTTGAGTGAGGAAAGGTTTTTATCATATTCACCTGAACGACCGCTTTTTGAAGCAAGGGATAACTTTGCTTTTTCAAGGCGTTTATACACCTCGTCAAAAGACGCGTCTTCTTCACCTGTTAAAGCAAGGTTAGAAAGCTTTGCGTTAATTTCACCCTCGGCAGTAGCGTTATTTTCAGGAAATCCGAACTGACCAATAAAAATACTGCGTTCGAATGCCGCGGCAGAAAGCCCTAAAAGCTTTACACCAATATCTGCCGAAACGGTTTTATGGTCGTTTAGGTCGGTATCAATAAGTGTTACCTTGTCGGTAGAGTTTGATTCGCCGAAAATACGCTCTAAACGGTAGTTTTTACCGTCCTTTTCAAAGTCGATACTACCTGCCATTTGGCTGTTATCCCAAGGTGTGTATTTTTTTCTTGGACTTTTTGCCAAATCGTTTTTAGCACGGTCAGAGCCGTAAAACATCATTTTAATAAAGTTCATTACGGTTGTTTTGCCGTTTTCGTTCTCGCCATAGATAACGTTGAAATTATCGTTTAAGTCGAGCTTTAAATCTTTAACACCGCCGAAGGCGGAAATATAAATACTTTTAATCTTCATTATATTTTACCTCCGAACCAAAGGCACGAAGCCCGATATTAAGCGCGCGGGTAACCGCCTCTTTATCCTCGGCGGTTTTAAGTTTTTCAAGCATATTTTTAACAAATACACCTTTAAGAGTCGGCTCTTTTGCCAAAAGTTCTAAATCAACTGCAAATTCGGTATTGTCGCGAAGCTTTACAAAATATAAAACTGCTGAAAGACGGGTTGTGATTTCCGAAAGGTTTAATACGGTTTCGGGGGGAATACTACCCGTAAGCTCAATCTTATAAAGATTATCGGCAAAGTTATCGCAATTAGCTTTAAGATCGTCTAGAATTATTTTGGTAATATCTTCCGCACCCGTAATATCAATTTTCCTTACGATATGCTGACGCTTGGAAACGGGAATAAATTCCAAATCACAAGCACATTTTGAAACAGTACCAAAATATACGCCCTTTTGGTCTAACTCGTCAAAGCCCTGACCTTCGGGACAACCGCAGTAAGCAAAGCTTGTATTTTCAATTTTGCCAATAGGTGTGCGTGCGTGTACGTGACCTAAAGCAATATAATCCATACCGCTTCTTTTAACAAATTTGGGGGTGATTGAATTATAATCAGAACCCAAATCGGCGCGAAGCTCACCATGTTGCACCATTATATTTATATAATCGTTATCGGCGCTTATTGTGAATTCTTCTTCACCCTTTAAATAAACGCTTTCAAACGAGCGACCGTAAACCTTTGCTTTAATATCCTCAAAGGTTATAACGCTGTCTTTTGCGGGCAAAACGTAAAGGTTTTCGGGTAAGGTGTAATTTAGAAAAGGTGAGTCGGCAGTTAATGGGTCGTGATTACCTGCGGCAAAAACTACCTTTATTTCGGGAATTTGGCTAATTTTATTGAAAACACCGTCAATAAATGTAGCTTCAACCGTGTTGTTTTCAAATAAATCGCCTGCTATCGCTAAAATATCAGCACCCTTTTCCTTTGCTAAATCAACGATTCTTTCAAAGGTTAAAAGGGTCTCAAAACGGCGATTTTCGGCGGTAACACCTAAAAAAGCGTCACGCGCACCAATGTGTATATCTGCTGTGTGCAAAATTTTTACATTATTCATTAAAATTCGTCCTTTTTTGCGTGTGAATTATAATTATATTATCATTTTTTTATTAATATAGCAAGACAAAAAATTGACTTTAGCGCTTTTATGTGTTAAAATGTTTTTAAAGTTATAAAGCGAGGCGATTTTTATGAAAAAAACCGATTTTGCCGACCAATTATTTGATGCGGTTTTAACCCTTGAAAGCAGGGATGAACTGTATATGTTTTTTGGTGATATTTGCACCCCGAAGGAAATTGAAACCTTTGCTCAACGCTTTGTTGTTGCAAAGCTTCTCAATGAGAAAAAGGTTTATAGCGATATTGTAAAATCAACAGGTGCAAGCACCGCAACTATAAGCCGCGTAAGCCGTTCAATGAACGAAGGGCTTAATCTTGCTTTTGAAAGGTTAAAATAATGTATAATATATTTGCCGATTTTTATGATGAACTGATGTATGACGTTGATTATAAAAAGCGTACGGCTTATTTAATGAAGCTTTTTAAAAAATATGGAAACGCACCCAAACTTTTATTGGACGTTGCCTGCGGTACAGGCAGCTTTTCTAACGAGTTTGCAAAGCTTGGTGTTGAGGTTATCGGTACTGATATAAGCGAAGAAATGCTGAATATCGCGCGTGAAAATTCAATGGATCAAGGGCTTGACGTTTTGTACCTTTGCCAAGCAGCAGAGGAACTTGACTTATATGGTACGGTTGACGGTGCAGTATGCTGTCTTGACAGCTTAAACCATATTACCGATTATAAAAAGCTTTGTAAGGCGTTGAAAAAAGTTTCGTTGTTTTTAGAACCCGACTGTCTTTTTATATTTGACGTTAATACCGAATATAAGCACCGTGAAATACTCGGTGACAACGTTTTTGTAATGGATAGGGAAGAGGTTTACTGCGTTTGGGCAAACGCTTATAACGATAAAAAGAAAACCGTTGATATTATGCTCGACTTTTTTGTTAAAGAGGGGGATATGTATTCCCGCTTTAGCGAAGAATTTTCTGAAAGAGCATACACAAATGAAGAACTTGCCGCCGCTTTGGAAGATGCAGGGCTCGAAATTATAGAAATATTTGACGATATGACTGAAAAGCCCTTGAACGATAATAGTCAAAGGGCAATTTACGTTACTAAAAAGGTGAAATAATGGGTAAACTTATAAGATGTATAACAAGTGAAGGTGCTATAATGGTATCGGCTATTGATTCGACTGACATTGTAGCAAAAGCTGAACAAATTCACGAAACCTCGGCGGTGGTTACTGCGGCGCTTGGTCGACTTTTAACCGCGGGCGCTATGATGGGTAATATGCTTAAGGGCGAAAATAATTCTATTACCTTAAAGGTAGATGGCGGCGGCCCGGTTGGTATTATCACCGTTAGTGCCGATTATCACGGTAACGTGCGCGGTTATGCTACAAACCCTGTGGTTGAAATTCCTTTAAAGCCAAACGGCAAGCTCGACGTATCGGGTGCGGTTGGCTGTGATGGTAATTTGTTTGTTATTAAGGATTTAGGGCTAAAAGACCCGTATAACGGCTTTGTGCCTCTTGTATCGGGTGAAATTGCTGAGGATATTACCTCATATTACGCAACAAGTGAACAAATTCCTACTGTTTGCGCGTTGGGTGTACTTGTTGATAAAGATTTAACTGTTAAAAAAGCAGGCGGCTATATATTACAGCTTTTACCCTTTACCGAAGATGAAATTATTGATAAGCTTGAACAAAACCTTAAGGAAGTACGTCCCGTTACTAAGCTTTTAGACGAAGGTTTAGATATTGAGGATATTGTACGTGACGTTTTAAGAGGTTTTGACGTTGAAGTCATATATACCGAAGAGGTTGAATATAAATGTAAATGTTCAAGTGAAAAAGTTGAAGCCACCTTAAAGGGTCTTGGCGAAAAAGAACTTTACGAAATACTTGAAACTCAACCACAAATAGATGTGTGTTGCAACTTTTGTAATACAACATATAGTTACACAAAAACCGACGTTGAAAAAATTTTAAAAAAATAAAAATTTTTAAAAAAAATACTTGACAAATTAGAGGTCTTGTGGTAATATAATCCTTGTCGCCGGTGAGTTGCTATTGGCAAGCCAGCGCGGTCATCGTGGGAGCATAGCTCAGCTGGGAGAGCATCTGCCTTACAAGCAGAGGGTCACAGGTTCGAGCCCTGTTGTTCCCACCATGTGGCCTGGTAGTTCAGTTGGTTAGAACGCTAGCCTGTC
>JAZQWD010000030.1:0-7708 GCA_045632165.1 Acutalibacteraceae bacterium
GGCGGCGGCGATGGGCGAAGAAGCAGTTACTATTGAGGACGTTTATGAACCGTATTTAATGCAAATTGGCTTTTTAACACGTACCGCACGCGGTAGATGTGTTACGAAGCTTGCTTATGACCATTTGGGAATACAATTTAACGATAAAAACGCACAACAATCAATGTTTTAAAGAGAGATTTTATGAGAACAGTAGAAGGATTTAAAGATTACGAGCTTATAGATGCCGATTCGGGCGAGCGCCTTGAAAGATGGGGCGATATAATTTTAATAAGACCTGACCCTCAAGTTATTTGGTCGGGTAAACGACAGGACAAGCGTTGGTACAGCGCAAACGCAATCTACCACCGTTCACAAAGCGGTGGCGGTTATTGGGAAAGATTATCCCACGTGCCTGACGTTTGGTCAATTAAATATGACGATTTAACCTTCCGCCTAAAGCCGATGGGCTTTAAGCATACAGGTCTTTTCCCCGAACAGGCGGTTAACTGGCGTTTGGCTAAAGAGCTTATTGAAAAAGAAAACCGCGAAATTAAGGTTTTAAATTTGTTTGCTTATACAGGCGGTGCTACCGTTGCCTGCCTTTCGGCGGGTGCAAGTGTAACCCACGTTGACGCTTCAAAGGGTATGGTTCAATGGGCTAAAGAAAACGCCGCCAGCTCAGGTCTTGACGGCGGTAACGTTCGTTGGCTTGTTGACGATTGCCTTAAGTTTGTAAAACGTGAAATTAGACGTGGTAATAAGTATGACGCTATTATTATGGACCCGCCTTCTTACGGTCGAGGACCAAACGGCGAGGTTTGGAAATTAGAACAGCAGCTTACCGAATTGTTAGAGGAAACAGGTAAGCTTTTATCCGATAATGCGGTGTTCTTTTTCCTCAATTCTTATACCGCAGGTCTTTCTCCGACAATTTTAAACTATATGGTTAAAGAATATGTTGTACGCGGTCGTGAGGGTGAGGTTTTCACCGACGAAATCGGCTTGCCCGTAACCGCAAAGGGTATTAGTATGCCATGCGGTAATACAACAGTTTGGATGAAAAAATGAGCAATATTATTGAAATAAAAAACGTAACCTATAACTATATCGAGGATGAGGTAGAGTATACCGCCGTCGATAACGTTTCTCTTGAAATAGAAAAGGGAAGCTTTACGGTGATTTTAGGTCATAACGGTTCGGGTAAATCAACTCTTGCTAAAATGATGAACGGGCTTAACAAGCCGTCTTCGGGTGAAATTTTGGTTGACGGTATGAGTACCGCTAATGAAGAAACCGAGCTTTTAATTAAGCGTAAGGTGGGTATGGTTTTTCAAAACCCAGATAATCAGCTTGTCGCTTCAATTGTTGAAGAAGACGTTGCTTTCGGTCCTGAAAATTTGGGGCTTGAACCAACGGTTATCCGCGAAAGGGTAGACGAGGCGCTTAAATCGGTTGGAATGTATGAATTTAGAAATTCTACACCTCATCATCTTTCAGGCGGTCAAAAGCAAAGAATAGCCATTGCGGGTATGATTGCAATGCGCCCCGAATGTCTTATTTTGGACGAGCCAACCGCAATGCTTGACCCTAAGGGCAGGGCAGAGATTGTAGAAACAATTTTGCGACTTAATAAAGAAAACGGTATGACGGTAGTACTTATTACCCACTATATGGAAGAAGCCGAAAAAGCCGACCGTGTTTTGGTTATGAACGACGGCAAATTTATTGCCGACGGCACACCGAAAGAAATTTTTAAAAACGTTGCGCTTTTAAAATCGGTTGGGCTTGACGTACCCCAAACTACCGAACTTTTATATGAACTTAACAATAACGGAATTAAAGTTCCCACTGACGTTTTGTCAATAGAGGAAACTGCAAAGGCAATTGCCGATTATTTGGAGGAAAATTAATAAATTGTCAGTATTAGAGGTTAAAGGACTTTGCCACACCTATGGCGGAAATACACCGTTTTACAGTGATGCAGTAAGTAATATAAGCTTTACTGTAGAGCAGGGTGAAATGATTGGTATTATCGGTCATACGGGTTCGGGCAAATCTACGTTAGTTCAGCACCTAAACGGCATTTTAAAGCCGACGTCGGGTGAAATATTTATTGACGGCAAAGATATTTGGGAAAAGCCGAAAGAAATAAGAAAAATCCGTTCAAAGGTTGGGCTTGTTTTCCAGTATCCCGAATATCAGTTGTTTGAAGAAACGGTTTATGCTGATATTGCTTTTGGACCTAAAAATATGGGGCTCAAGGGTGATGAGCTTAAAAAACGTGTTTTAGAAACCTGCCGTTTAATTGGCGTAAAGAACGAATATTTAGAAAAATCACCCTTTGATTTGTCGGGCGGTGAAAAGCGCCGCGTAGCTATCGCTGGTGTTATGGCTATGCAGCCGCAAATTATCGTTTTTGACGAGCCGACTGCAGGGCTTGACCCCAAGGGCAGGCAGGATATTGTTAAAATAATTAACGATTACCGCGCCGCTACAAACGCTACTGTTATTATCATTTCTCATAGTATGGAAGATATGGCGCAAATGGCGGATAAGCTACTTGTTTTATCAAAGGGCGAAGTGGTTATGTTTTCGGAAACCGAAAATGTCTTTTTACAGGGCGATAAATTGCGCGAAATCGGTCTTAACGTACCGATTGTTACCCGCGTTTTTGACGCTTTGCGTGAAAAGGGCTATGAACTACCTAACGACGTATTTACTGTTAGTCGTGCGGTAGAGGTTTTAAAACAAATAAAGGCAGGTGACCGAAATGCTTAAAGATATTACCTTCGGTCAGTATTTTGATTCAAAATCGGTTATTCATAAAGCCGACCCGCGAATTAAAATATTACTGCTTATTTTAATAATTGTTTTTATCTTCCTTGCAAAGAATTTTTGGGGCTTGGGACTTTCGGCGTTATTGATTTTAATAACTATGCTTGTGTCAAAAATTCCTTTAAAAATGTATTTTAAAAATCTTAAAGCCATTTTACCCATTTTAATTTTCACAAGCATTATTAACGTGTTTTACGGCGATGGTAAAGTGCTTTTTAGTATTTTTGATAGATTTGATGTTACTGTCGGTGGTTTAGAGCGTGCGGGCTTTATGGCGCTTCGCATAATTCTTTTAATTATTGCCAGTTCTACGTTAACTTATGCCACCACACCTAACGATTTAACTGATGGTATAGAAAGTCTTTTGTCGCCTTTAAGGTTTATCGGTCTTAAAACGGCGGTGCATACCTTGGCTATGATGATGACCATAGCGTTAAGATTTATTCCCACGCTTGTTGAAGAAGCCGAAAAAATCATGAACGCCCAAAAGGCAAGAGGCGCTGACCTTGAAAGCGGTAATTTAAAGGAAAAGGTTAAAGCGCTTATACCAATTTTAATTCCGCTTTTGTTTTCGGCGGTGCGCCGTGCGGCAGAATTGGCTGACGCTATGGAATGTAGATGTTATAATTCGGGTGAGGGTAAAACCCGTATGAAACAGTTAAAGCTGCATTTTCGCGATTTTTCTATAACCTTTATAACCTTGATTTTTGGTGCAGGGGTTATATTATTAAACATTTTTATGTAATTTAAAGGGGTGACAACTGTGAAGCGTGTACTTCTTACAATCGAATATGACGGTACCGATTTTCACGGTTGGCAATTTCAACCTAATTTATTGACCGTTCAAGGCGTTTTGGAAGATGCCTTAACAAAGCTTTTTTCAAAGCCAACACAGGTTATAGGCACTTCCCGTACTGACGCGGGTGTTCACGCGAATGAATTTTGCTGTCATTTAGATTGTGACGATAATATACCCGACGCAGCATTTTTGCGTGGAGTTAATTCACTTATACCACCTACCGTGGCGGTAAAAGCGTGCAAAACCGTACCAAGTGATTTTCACGCCAGGTATGATGCAAAGGGTAAAACTTATGTTTATCATATTTACAACAGCAATAAAAAGGACGCGTTTAAAACCCGTTACGCGTGGCATATTGAAAGGCATCTTGATATTGATAAAATGAATGAATTTTGTCAAATGCTTATAGGTACACACGATTTTGCGGCATTTTGCTCGACCGGTTCTACGGTTGAAACAACTGTGCGCACTATAAGTGAATGTTACGTTCAAAAGCAGGGTGATGAGGTAACCCTAACCGTTACGGCTGATGGCTTTTTATATAATATGGTGCGAATTATTGTTGGTACTGCGGTTGCGGTGTCCGACGGTCGGGTTAAGCTTTGCAATATACCCGAAATTATGAAAACAGGTAACCGCGAGGGCGCAGGTATGACTGCACCTGCACACGGTTTATTTTTAGAAAAAGTTTTATATTAAGGTGATAAAATGCCTGATTACAAGCGTAAAAAAAGAAGTCATTTTGCGGCAAAACCAAAGACCGATAAGTCAAGGTTTGCGAAAAAAAGTGAAAAGAAAAATAAAATAGAATTTAATGACGGTACAGACAGACCAAAAAGAAAACGCGGGTTTAACGTTTTAAAGGGTAATAAAGAAGAAATCAAAAAGCGTTGGTTTCGCGGTTTTGTAGCAGTAGTGCTTATAATCGTTGCGGTTATAATATGCGAAATTGCTATTCCTGCAGGTATCCCCGAAACGGTTACAACACTTGTTAAATCGTTTGGTAGTGGCAATTATCCTATTGAGTTTGATTCTTCAAATACCGATAATGTTGTATCAAAGGGTAGTTTTTATTACGTGCTTACCGACGGTGAGGTAATGGCGGTAACATCGGGCGGAAAGGTTATTTTCACCCACAGCCACGGTTTTGAAAATCCTGTTATTAAAACTACTAAAACCCGTGCTTTGGTATTTAATCAAGGCGGTAACGACGCGATTATTTTTAGTCTTAATAAGGTTTGTTCTACTATTACTACCGAAAAAGAAATTATTAGCGGTGCAATCGGTGAAGACGGCACTTATGCTCTTGTAACAGGGGCGGACAGCTACGTTGCGGCGGTAAACGTTTATACAAAACGCGACAAGCTGGTTTATCAGTGGTATTCTTCAAACGATATGATAAATAACGTTGCTATTGCACCAAACGGTAAAAAAATTGCGGTTTCTTTACTTAACACCAACGTAAGCGGTTTCAATTCAAAGCTTATGATTTTAAATTTTAAATCTGCTAATGCTGAATTTACCAAAACCTACGACGGTGAAATTATATATAATTTATCATCGGAATTTTCGCGCGGTGTAGCGGTTTCAACTGCTAATACCTTTGATTTTGTGCGTTGGAGAAACTTTGAATCAAAGGAATATAAAAACGAATATAATTTACAAATGCTTCGCGAAAGCAGTAAGGGTACGTTGCTTGTTTATAACCGTGAAAATGATAAAACCGATAACCGTATTGTGATTGCCTCTAAAAAAGGTGAGGTTAAGCACGAATTGCAGTTTAACGGAATTATTACCGATATTGCCCTAAAAAATAATCATATTTATTGTATTTCTGACACTAAAGCATATATTTTAGATATGGAGGGTAAAACCGTCCGTAGTGCTGATTGCGGTTTTGGTGTTGTTCGTTTTTCAGTAATTTCTCAAAATGAAATTGCCGTTATTACCGATAATCAGATAAATATAATTAAATTTGAATAGGGGTTGTTTTTGTGACGCTTCAGTCATTTTTGATTGATTTAATTTTAGCGGTTATAATTGGTGTTTCGGTGTATTTTTCAGCGCGCCGCGGTGGGGTAAGAACCTTTATAGAAGCGCTCGGCTTTATTGCTGCTGCGGTTTTAGCGTTTACAATTTGTACACCACTTGCAAACGCTACTTATGATAAAATAATTGAGCCACCTATTTTAGAAATGGTGTCAAACGAGGTTGATGCAAATTTTAAAGAAACCTTGCACCAAATACCTGATTTTGATGCTGATGCCGATAAAATAAGCGGTTCGGTTGAAGAAATTGTAAAAGCACTTCCACCTTTTGTAAGGGATTTTATAGATAAAACAGGTATAAATACTGATGAAATTTTAGACAAGGCAGAGGATATAACCGAAAATGGTGACACAGTAGAGGATGCTGCACAAAAACTTGCTAAAAATATTTCACAAAACAAGATAAAACCGTTACTGGCACAAATACTTTCATATATTTATGCTATTGTCATTTTTACGGTTGCTTTAATACTTGTGAAAATTCTCGCAAGGTTACTAAATAAGGCATTTTCTTTTAGTATCGCCGGTAAACTTAACACAGCCCTTGGCGGTGTATGTGGGCTTATAAAAGGCGTGGCTTTCGCACTTTGCCTGTGCTTAGTTATATATACCGTTGTTTCCTTTACCGAAAACGGTATTTGGATATTTAGTATAGAAAATATTGATAAAACATTTATCTTTAAATATTTAATCAGTTTAATAAAAATTTAGGAGATCTTAAACCAATGAAACTTTGTTCCAAATGTAAAAAACGTCCTGCAGTGGTTTTCGTTTCGGATATGTCAAATCCAAGCGCTGAACCCAATGGTCTTTGCCTTGTTTGTGCTAAAGAGCTTGGCATAAAGCCGGTTGATGATATGCTCAAAAAAATGAATATATCTGATGAAGATATTGAACAAATGAGCGAGCAGTTTATGGATATTATGTCGCTTAATGAGGACGGCGATGATGTAGACGATGCCGATTTAAACGATGAAACCTTTGATATGGGCAGAGCACCCGCAATGCCGAATATGTCTATATTTAATAAGCTTTTCGGTATGGGTGGCGAAAATAAAGAAGATAACGGTGATAAAGCACCCGAAAAAGACAAGAAGGAAAAGTCAAAAAAGAAGCGTAACCGCTTTCTTGAACAGTATTGTACTAACCTTACAGATAAGGCGAAAAACGGCGAAATTGACGTTATAATCGGTAGGGATAAAGAACTTTACCGTACTATTCAAATTTTATCCCGCCGTTCTAAAAATAACCCCTGCCTTATTGGTGAACCCGGTGTAGGTAAAACCGCTATTGCTGAGGGTTTGGCGCTTCAAATTGCACGCGGTGAAGCCCCTGCGCGCCTTTTAGATAAGCAAATTCATTTGCTTGATTTAACAGGCCTTGTTGCGGGTACACAGTTTAGAGGTCAGTTTGAAAGCCGTGTTAAAGGGCTTATTAGCGAGGTCAAAGAAGCGGGAAATATTATTTTGTTCATTGATGAAATTCACAACCTTGTTGGCGCGGGTGATTCAGCCGAAGGTTCAATGAATGCCGCCAATATTTTAAAGCCGGCTTTATCGCGCGGTGAAATTCAGGTTATTGGTGCAACAACCTTTAAGGAATACCGTAAGTATATCGAAAAGGATGCCGCGCTTGAACGCCGCTTCCAACCCGTTACTATTGAAGAACCCTCTTTAGCGGAAAGTGAAAACATTTTAATGGGTGTAAAGGGCTATTACGAGGGCTTCCACAACGTAACAATCCCTGACCATATCGTTAAAAAGGCGGTTATTTTATCAGAAAGATACGTAACTGACCGTTATTTGCCTGATAAGGCGATTGACTTATTAGACGAAGCGTGTGCTTGCGCAAGCTTGGCTAATACTGCTGTTGACGAGCTTTATAAGGTTAATAAAAAGGTTGCTGAATATTCAATTAAGCTTGAAGAGTTAGAGGCAGACGTTGAAAACCCCGACTATGAAAAGCAAGCAATGGTAAAAGCCGACCTTGAAAAGTATAAAAAGCAGGCAAACGAGCTTTGCGAAGCGACTGTTACAACCGTTGT
>JAZQWD010000031.1:0-7633 GCA_045632165.1 Acutalibacteraceae bacterium
CTTGATATATATTTCATTATAATATATAATTATATCCAAATAATAATACCATTTTGAAGCGTATTTGTCAAATGATTTTACGCTATTTTTAAGGAAGAAATAATAAATTATGAAGACAAGTGACTTTTATTACGATTTACCGCCCGAGCTTATTGCCCAAACCCCTATTGGGCCGCGTGATCAATCGCGCCTTTTGGTGTTTAATAAAGATACTGGTGATTTAGTACATAAGCATTTTTACGACGTTTTTGATTATTTAAAAGCGGGGGACTGCCTTGTTTTAAATGATACCCGTGTTTTACCTGCAAGAATTTTCGGTACCCGCGTTGATACGGGAAGCGTTGTAGAATTTGTTTTATTAAAACAAAAAGAGCAAAACGTTTGGGAATGCTTGGCGGGTCCCGGTAAAAAAGCTAAAGTAGGTCATCAGTTTACTTTTTCCGATAAATTATCGGCTGAGGTAATCGAGGTATTGGATGACGGTAACCGAATTGTTAAATTCAACCCAAACGGCGAATTTTTTGCAGTTTTGGATGAGGTTGGTCAAATGCCCTTGCCCCCTTATATAAAAGAAAAGCTAAACGATAAGGAACGTTATCAGACCGTTTATTCACGCGAGCTTGGTTCCGCTGCCGCACCAACCGCGGGGCTTCATTTTACAAAAGAAATTCTTGCAAAATTAAAGGAACGTGGTGTCAATATTGCATACGTTACGTTGCACGTTGGTCTTGGCACCTTCCGTCCTGTTAAGGTTGATGACGTTACTGAACATAAAATGCATTCAGAGCATTATTCTATTACTGGGGAAAATGCTGATATTATCAATAACACAAAGCAAAACGGCGGTAGAGTGATTTGTGTTGGTACAACAAGCTGTCGTACCGTTGAAAGCGCAATGCAAAAATTCGGTGAAATTAAAGAGTGTAGTGACGATACTTCAATCTTTATTTACCCCGGTTATACATTTAAATGTATGGACGGTCTTATTACTAACTTCCACCTTCCCGAAAGCACGTTAATAATGCTTGTATCGGCTTTTGCAGGATACGAAAAAACAATGAACGCTTATAACACGGCAGTTGCCGAAAGATATAGATTCTTCAGCTTTGGCGACGCGATGCTGATTTTGTAAAACAAAATCAGCAGTGAAGAGTGAAAAGTGAATAGTGAAGAGTTAAGGAGTGCCTTCGGCACGAATTATAAATTGTCGGCAAAGCCGACACCGAAATTATTCATTATTCAATATTCACTATTCATTGTTGTATAAAATAAACCCCAAGTCTCAATAAACTTGGGGTTTTAATTATTTTTTATCTTTTATCCAACGACTGAGTTTTTTCTTTTCGTAAGGGTTGTCGGTTGGGTTAATAAAGGGGGAATAGGGTGCTTTGCAGTTAGAACAATGTGATGTGCCGGCCTTGTTAACTGTAGAGCATTTCACACATTCCCAAACTGCTTTTGCAGTATCACCGTGTGTAAGTTCGGGAAAACTGTTATGCACAGTTTCTTCTGGTAAAACTTCATTTTCAAGTTTTTTAAGACGGTATGAAAGCATAGAATTTTCATCTTTAAGTTTTTCGATATCATCTATACAAGAAATAATTGCAATAATAGGTATTAATTCTAAAATACCAAGCAGTAATAATATAACCGCGTATACGATAGAAGAACTTAAAATTGCAAAAAAGCCATAGGCTAAGGTTAAAATGTTTATACCTAAAAGAATATATAGAAGTTTTCTCATATTATCACCCTAAAAATTATATCATAAATAGTTTTTAAATTCAATAATTATGTTGAAATTTCGGATGATATCAATTATACTATTAAAAGCACAAAATGTTATTTTAAGGAGATAAAATGTATAAATTAATTAGCGATAAAGACGGTGCGCGCAGAGGCGAGTTTCAAACAAACCGCGGCACTGTGCAAACCCCTGCTTTTATGAACGTTGCAACCTGCGGCGCGATAAAGGGTGCTGTTTCAGCCGAAGATCTTAAAACCCTCGGTTGTCAGGTAATGCTTTCAAATACTTACCATTTACACGTTCGCCCGGGCGATAAGCTTATTAAAGATTGTGGTGGGCTTCACAAATTCACAACCTGGGAAGGCCCTATTTTGACTGATAGTGGCGGATTTCAGGTATTCTCACTTTCTTCGCTTCGTAAGATTGAAGAAGAAGGCGTAACCTTTGCTTCTCACGTTGACGGTAAGCGTATTTTTATGGGTCCCGAAGAAAGTATGCAAATTCAGTCAAATCTTGGCTCGACCATTGCAATGGCTTTTGACGAGTGTGTTGAAAATCCTGCGGCTTACAGTTATTCAAAGGCATCCTGTGAGCGTACAACACGATGGTTAAAGCGTTGCAAGGCGGAAATGTCGCGTCTTAATTCTTTGGAGGGTACCATTAACCCCGAGCAAATGCTTTTTGGTATTAATCAGGGCTGTACCTATGAGGATTTACGTGTTAACCACATGAAAGAAATTGCCGATTTAGATTTAGACGGTTATGCAATCGGTGGTCTTGCGGTTGGCGAACCTGCTGAGGTTATGTATGACATAATTGAAAAGGTAACACCCCACATGCCACAAAACAAAATACGTTATTTAATGGGTGTTGGTACTCCTGCTAATATCTTAAATGCGGTTGAGCGCGGTGTCGATTTATTTGACTGTGTAATGCCAAGCCGTAATGCTCGTCACGGTCATTTGTTTACGAGCGAGGGTATTATCAACATCAACAACAAAAAGTATGAAAATGATATGCGCCCGATTGATGAAAATTGTGGTTGCCCTGTTTGTAGGCAGTTTAGTCGTGCATATATCCGCCACCTTTTAAAGAGCGAGGAAATGCTCTCACAACGCCTTTTGGTTATGCATAATCTATGGTTTTATAATCACCTTATGGAGGATATCAGAAATGCGCTCGACGAGGGAAGATTTGCTGAATTTAAGCGCGAAAAGGAAATTATTTATTCAAAAAGAATATAGCACTTGCTTTTTTGGAAGAATTAGGGTATAATACCTTTTGATATTTATTTTGGAGGAAGTTTTACAATGAATTTCGAAATTTTAACTCTTGCTGATAAAGCTAATAATCCTGGCGGTATGAGCTTGCTTTGGATGATTCCTGTTTATGCATTGCTTTTTGGTGCTTTGTATTTTATTATGATTCGCCCGCAGAAAAAGAAGCAAAAAGAAGAACAAAAAATGCGTGAAAACTTGCAAATTGGTGATGAAATCGTTACCATCGGCGGTATCTATGGCCGTGTTATTTCTTTAAAGGAAGACACAATGGTTATTGAATCTAAAGCTGACCGTAGCAAGATGACTATCGCTCGTTGGGCTTTACAGCAAAACCTTACAGTTCATGATGAAGTAGCTAAAAAATAAGTTATAAAATTTGTCCCTTCCGAATAGAATTTATCGGGAGGGACTTGTTTTATGCCTAAAAAGTTTAGTTATATATTTTTAATTAAGGTTTTAATTATTCTTGTGGTAATAACAGTATTAGCGATGTTTGCGTTTGCCGCGGTTCTTTATTTTTTAGAGGGTGGTTATCAGTATTCACCGCTTTTTGCTACAATTTCATTGGGGCTTGGTTGCTTTGTGGCTTCGCTTTTTGCCTCTAAGAAAATAGGGGAAAAGGGATTGCTTGTCGGCAGTATTGTGGGTGGCGTAACTTTTCTTATAGTTACCCTTATATCACTTATGGCAAGTAAGGATATTTTTACATTAAACACACTTTTTAAGCTTATTATTTTAATGCTTATGTCATTTATAGGCGGTGTGCTTGGGGTTAATTCTAAACAAAACCAAAAGTACATATAAAAAGAAAGCGGTTCGTATGAACCGCTTTTAATTATTTTACAATCGAATTATAAAATTTGTCAAAATTATCAATGGCATCATTAGCTTCTTTATTGTTGCCTGTAATCTTATCCTTAGTGTCAACAAGTGATTGAATAAGCTCGTCAAGTTCATCAACAAACTCGTTAGATGTTTTAACAATGTTAGCGCGAATTTCATCAAGGGAAGCGTGGGCTTCATCAATAGAATTTAAATTCTTTTCAACCTCGGCATTAGATATATTTAAACTGCTTTCGCTGTTTTTCATAATTGCCTGCGCGTTTGCTTGTGCAACTAAATAAAGCTTACCGATATTTTCTGAAAGCTTTTCGATTTCTTCATATTTTTCAATAAAGGCATTAAGTTTTTCATCAACAATGGCTTTTTCTGCCATTAAGTTATCGTATTGTTCCTTTGAAAGCTCAAGGTCTTTTGCCAAACTGTCTGCCTTTTGGTTTAAAGCGTCCTGCTTTTTTGAAAAGGATTTGTGAGTTTTTTCAATATATTCTAAAACGTCGTCGGTATTAAAGCCGAAAAGACTTCTTCTAAAACCTGCCATTTTAAACTTCCTTTCGAAATTTGTATACTGATTATATCACATATTTTATTAATTGACAAGTTTTTTATTTTATTGACATTTTGTAGCATAAATAGTATTATTATATAAGGAATATTTCGCGTCGAAAATGGCGCTTTTTTTATTAATATAGGAGAAAATTTTTATGGACTTTATCGACCTTCGAAAAAAGGTAATTAAAAAATATTTCGGTCGTATGAATGACCGTCAATTTGAAGCCGTTACAACTGTAAACGGTCCGGTTTTGGTACTTGCAGGTGCGGGAAGCGGTAAAACCACCGTGCTTGTTAACCGCATTTTAAATCTTGTTAAATTTGGTAACGGTTATAACAGTACCTATATACCAAATCTTACTGCTGAAGATATTAAAGCAGGTGAAGATTTTTTAAACGGTGTTACCGATTTTGTGCCTGACGGTATTTTTGCCGATTTTCCTGCAAAACCGTGGCAAATTTTGGCGATAACATTTACCAATAAGGCAGCGGGCGAGCTTAAAGAACGTATTGCCGATAAATTGGGTGATGATGCAAATGATATTTGGGCAGGTACTTTCCACTCGGTATGCGGCAAAATTTTAAGGTACAATGCCGATAGATTGGGCTTTACATCGCACTTTACAGTGTATGATACCGACGACCAAAAGCGCCTTTTAAAGGATATTATGAAGCAAAATAGCATAGATGATAAATTTGTGCCCGTAAAGTATGCTTTATCACTTATTTCTTCAGCAAAGGAAGAACTTTTAACCCCTGCGGAATATGAAGAACAAGCGGGTAATGATTTCCGCACAAAAATTGTTGCACAGCTTTATAAGCAATATCAAAAGCGTTTAATCGAAGCTGATGCAATGGACTTTGACGATATGATTTATTATACCATTAAATTGCTTCGCGAAAACGACGATATTTTAGAATATTATCAAAATAAATTCCGTTATGTATGTGTTGATGAGTATCAAGATACAAACCACGCGCAATACGTTTTGGTATCTCTTTTGGCGGGTGGAAAAAACAATATTTGTGTTGTGGGTGATGACGACCAAAGTATCTACCGTTTCCGCGGCGCTACCATTGAAAATATTTTAAATTTTGAAGATGAATATAGGGATGCAAAGGTTATTCGCCTTGAACAAAATTACCGTTCTACTTCAAATATTTTGAATGCCGCTAATGCAGTTATCAAAAACAACCGCGGCCGTAAGGGCAAAACTCTTTGGACTGAAAACGGCGACGGTGAAAAAATCACAATGCACACCGCTTATGACGAAAGGGAAGAAGCACGCTTTGTTGCCGATACTATTTTATCTAACGTAAGAAAAGGCGGTAAGTTTTCTGATAATGCGGTGCTTTATCGTATAAATGCACAGTCAAACGCGATGGAAAATGCTTTTACACGTTCGGGTATTTCTTTTAAGGTTATTGGCGGCACTGCCTTCTATGACCGTAAGGAAGTTAAGGATGTTTTGGCATATTTACAGCTTATTAATAATAAGCGTGACGACATTCGTTTAAGACGTATAATTAACGAGCCCAAGCGTGCCATAGGCGATACTACCGTTAACCACGCGGCGGAAATTGCACGTGAGCTTGGTGTTTCAATTTTTGAGGTCATTAGTAGGGCAGATGAATATGCGGCGCTTATACGTTCTTCTGCGAAGCTTAAGGGCTTTTGTGATATGATTGAAAGTTTATCTGATTATGCCGAAGAAGCTTCAATCAGCGAACTTTTTGAACGTGTAATTGAGGTTACAGGTTATAAAACAATGCTCGAACTTGAGGGGGAAGAGGGCAAAGACCGTTTACAAAACGTTATGGAACTTTCTTCAAATATACTTCAGTACGAGCTTGAAAACGATGCACCGACCTTAGCCGAGTTTTTGGAACAAATTGCCCTTATAAGCGATATTGATGGTTTAGAGGGTGATAACGACAAGGTTGTTTTAATGACTGTACACTCTGCAAAGGGCTTGGAATTCCCCAACGTTTTCATCGTTGGTATGGAGGAAGGTATTTTCCCAGGTGACCAATCGATTATGGGTGGCAACAGCGAAATTGAAGAAGAACGTCGTTTGGCTTATGTGGCTATCACTCGCGCAAAGAAGTGTTTAACAGTAAGTAATACCGCTTCGCGTATGCTATACGGTCAAACTAAACGTAATCTTCCGTCGCGATTTTTAAAGGAAATACCCTTAGAGCTATGCAATTCTTCGGGTGTTAACGTGCGCACTTATAACGTTTCGCAATCTACACCGTCATTTACATCAACTTCAGCTTCAAAATCTTCATTTATTAAGGAAGCACCTAAGGCAAAAACCGATTCGGTTTATAAGGTTGGAATGTCGGTTAAGCATAATACTTTTGGTACAGGTATGATTTTATCAACCACCCCAATGGGCAATGATACGCTTTTAGAAATTGCTTTTGATAAAGTTGGTACTAAGAAAATTATGGCGGGCTTTGCTAAATTAACAATTATTTAATTGATTTTATTAATTTTAATGCTATACTATTAGCAGTATATTAAAGGAGTAAGGGTATGACGGTTAGCATATCGGGAATTAAATCACAAGCCAAAAAAATGCTATCTGGTAATTGGGTAGTTGCAATAATTTCGGCGCTTTCGGTTTTGTTTTCTTTTTTAATAATAGAAAATATTGCATGGGTACTCGGTTTTGTTCTTGGTAACGTTGTTTCAAACTTTGTAATATTACTTTTTACCGTTTTATTTTGCGGTCCGTTAACGCTTGGTGTATTTCGCTTGTTTTGGCGCATGCGCGGTGGCGTAACCGAATCACCCGCGACTGCTTTTTATTATTTTTCAAATATAGCACGCTATTATAAAGCGCTTAAGCTATGCTTTATGCTTTCAATACGTCTTTTAATGTTTGGCTTAATATTTTATTTACCGGCGATTTTGGTTTATATTATTTCAAGCACTGAATTGTATGATTTTTTAAAAATGCCTATACCTATGTGGTCGCAGCATTTAAATTCTATAGTGGATTTTCTTTCGTCAATCGGTCTAGTACTTACAGTTTTTTCTTTGATAAGATTTTATCTTGCACCGATTTTGGTTGTCGCTAATGAGGAAATTGACGTGGATGAAGCACTTCATATGTCTACTGTGATTTCAAAAGCATCACTTAGTGATTTAATATTTTTAGTGCTTAGTTTACTTTTGTTGATTATTATTTCTTTATTATTTGTT
>JAZQWD010000032.1:0-8865 GCA_045632165.1 Acutalibacteraceae bacterium
ACAGTACAATACAGTATTGAATCTTACGTTAAAGCTCAGTACAATAATGCTGACGCTAAGCTCGTTGCATTACTTAAAGAAATGATTAAGTACGGTGACTCTGCTTACGATTATGCTTACGGCAAATAATTAAACTTAAAAAACCACCTCGAAAGAGGTGGTTTTTGTTTGTTGAAAATATCTTTTTGTATAGTAAAGAATTTAATAAAACCTCTATACGCCAACAACCTATATAGGTTTTATTATTACATATATATCTTCAAAGCTAATATCAAATTCCGCTATCGTTAAGGTTTGGGTTTTAGGGTTAATTTTTTCGACTTGTCCTGTGGTTGTTACGTATTCTTGTTCGCCACTATTATAACGTACAACCGAAACAGTATCACCTATATTAAGATTTTTTAGGGTATTATTAATTTCGTTTATCATATCGTCGGATAGTTCTTTGCGCTTTACCCGTATTTTTTCTTTTTCCTTAAGCGCTTGTCTTAGCCCTACAACTGCATCAAAAGGTGCGAATTGCTTTGCACGCTGACTTGGCGGCATTTTTGCCCTGATTTTACCCACCTGCTTTGTGCCCTCCTATCTGACAGTTGCGCTCCCTCGTGGTGGCGGCTTCTTGAAAATTCATACCCTTAAGTATAGCATTTTTACCGTATCGTGATTTGATTTTCAGCATAGTTTCTTGAATAATCTTATTTTTAATACTATCCTCTTCATCAAAAACGCTTAATTGCTCCGCACCGTTATCCTCTACTACACGATTAGCGGTAAGATTAATCCGCCGAACGGGATAATCTCGGTTTACGATGCGGTCATAAAGTGCTGTTACTGAAGGAATAATCACACCGTCAGCGTTAGTTTGTTTGCCTATGTTTGCCGTACCGTGCGCACCGGGAATATCAAGTGAGTTTGAATAGCCAACGTATAGCGAAATCGAGTCAGTAATAAGATTTTTGCTTACCATATCAAGACAAAGCAAATCTAACATTTCCTTAACGATAAGTCGCGCCTCTAAAAAGCTATAGTCCCGCATAAGCACTTGTCCACTTGCAAGACAGTTTGACTTTGCACGATAGTTTTTGATATCTTTAATGGTTGTTGTTTCACGCCCCCAAGCGTGGTCGATAAGCAGCTCAGCATCAATACCAAACCACTTATACAAAAGATCCTCAGGGGTTTTTGCAATGTCTTCCATAGTATAAATACCGTATTTGGCAAGCCGCTCAGCAGTACCTTTGCCAATTCGCCAAAAATCAGTAATCGGCTTATGCTTCCACATAGTTTTTTGAAAGGTTTCTTCATCAAGAAAACCAATAAAATCAGGCGAGTGCTTTGCAGTAATGTCTAAAGCAATTTTAGCGAGATATAAGTTAGTACCAATGCCACAAGTTGCCCTTACCCCTACCCTTTTACAAACCTCGTCCATCAGCTTAACTGCAAGTTCCTTTGCGGTCATATTATAAAGCCACAAATAATGCGTAACATCTAAAAACGCCTCGTCGATAGAGTAAACGTGTATATCTTCGGGTGCGATATACTCCAAATAAACCCCGTAGATTTCAGCCGCGTAATCGATATATTTTTGCATACGCGGCGGCGCCATTATATAGTCTAATCCCTTTGGAATTTCGAAAACACGGCAACGGTTTTTAACACCTTTTGCCTTTAGCGACGGGCTAACGGCAAGGCAAATTGTTTTTTCCGTTCTATCGGGGTCGGCAACCACAAGGTCGGTCGTCATAGGGTCAAGTCCGCGCTCCACACACTCAACACTTGCATAAAAAGACTTTAAATCTATGCAAAGATAATAACTTTCCGCCACGTTTTCACCTCCAAAAAGAACATTTGTTCGATAATAATTATATCATCTACCAACTAAAAATGCAAATGTTATTTTTAGGAAAATTTAAACTTATTATATTTAATCAATTCAAGGTAATTGTATTGCATTTTTAATTAAAAAATGGTATAGTAAATAATAAAATGAGGTGGTTTTATGAACGTTTTATCAATTGGAAACAGTTTTTCACAGGATGCACAGCGCTATCTACACCAAATTGCTAAGGCGGATGGTGTTTTAATTAATTGCTTTAACCTATATATCCCCGGTTGCCCGCTTTCTACCCATCATAAAAATATGCTTAGTGAAGAAAAAGCTTATATACTTGAAATGAATGGTGAAAGCACAGGTTTTTTTGTGTCTTTAAAAGAGGCATTAATTAATCGCGAATGGGACGTTATAACCATACAGCAAGTAAGCGACCAAGCACCGTATTACGCTACCTTTCAGCCCTATTTAAACGAAGTAATTGAGTACGTAAGAAAATTAGCGCCAAATGCTAAAATTGCTATTCATCAAACCTGGGCTTATGAACAAGGTAGTTATCGCTTAAATGTAGAATTGGGCTATAACAGTTATAAAGATATGCTTTCAGCCGCAGTTAGCTCTTATAAAAAAGCAGCCGAAGACATTTGTGCCGACTTTATTATACCTTCAGGTGAACTGCTTGGGGCTTTACTTGAAAACGGAATTAAAAAAATTCACCGTGACTCTTTTCACGCAAGCCTAGGTCTTGGCAGATATGCCTTAGGTCTTGAGTGGTATCATTTTTTAACAGGTAATGACATTAGCAAAAACCCCTTTAACGACCTTGATGAAGAAATATCGGCAGAAGAATTTCTAATCGCAAAAAAATGCGTGTTAGAAATTTCAAAAAAATATGTAATATAATTTTACTACTTAAAATAATTAATCCCCTCGGATTACTCCGAGGGGATTTTGCTATTCGCTTTCTTCCTCACTAAGCACGTTTTGAAGCACATGCTTGTAAAGACCCTTGAACTGTTCTTGCGCTTTTTCTAAATCAGCTTCGGAAATTTTGCCTTTTTCGTAAAGTTCACGAAGCTTTCTAGCTTTCTTCACCTGTTTTGAAAATTCGCGATTGATGTTCCCTAACGCCATATTAGCGGTGGGGTCAGAATAATAACCCATAATTTTTTCCTCCTATATTCTTTTTCCATATAGGAAGGCAATAAAAAATGCCTATCCTACAAATGGGCAGAATTATCCCATGATAATTCTAGCCATTGTAAAATAAGCAATAAATTTTGTGAGGGTATAATAACACATTCTTATGCTTTTGTCAACACTTTTCAACGCAAAGTAGATTGTAATATATTAAATAATAATTTATAATATACACAAGGATGTGACTTAAATGGATAATTATATAACAGGTGCAACCATAAAACGATTACGCGAGGCGAAAGGCATCACCCAAAGTGACCTTGCTTTACGGTTGGGCGTTAGCGGCAAAGCAGTTTCAAAATGGGAAACTGCAAAGGGACTACCCGATATTTCACTTATTGAACCGCTAGCAAACGCACTTTCGGTATCGGTTTTAGAGCTTATGTCAGGTCAAACCGTAACAAATAAAAATATTTCAGCCAATATACTTCGTTCAAAATTTTATGTTTGTCCTGTGTGCGGTAATATTATACGTTCAATAGGTGATGCTGTAATAAGCTGTTGCGGTATTACTCTACCACCGCTTGAAGCCGAAGAAATTGACAACGCACACGATATAACAATAGAAAAGATTGAAGACGAAATTTTTGTAACCATTAACCACGATATGACCAAAAAGCATTATATTTCATTTATTGCATATTTAACGCTTGACCGCGTACAATTTGTAAAGCTTTACCCCGAAGGTAACGCCGAAACCCGCTTAAACCCCCGCGGTAGTGGTTATTTGTATATTTATTGCAACAAACACGGATTAATGAGAAAAAAACTATAATAAAAAAATAATCACCGCCGAAACAGTCGACGGTGATTTAATTATATTTTAGATTATCTTATATTTCCACTTAATACTTCGGAAATAATTGCAAGTACCTTGTTGTAGCAACCGCCGCAACCAGTAGAGCAATGAGTGGTATTCTTAACGTTTTCAAATACGTTCAAAAGGCCGTTAAAATCTTTTTGATTTTGTGCAGCATCAACTATATCAAAAAACTTAACGCTGTTACATTTACAAACCACGTAATTTTCGTTTGTTTTCATATCAAGCGGTTTTAAATCACATACAACGGGTTCTTCGTGTTCTTTCTTCCAAAGGCCGTGCAAATTGCAATAAGCATAAACTGAAATCAAGTTGTCCTGACTGCCTATATTAAAGCTTGCAGCAGGTTTTTCACCGGGTGCTAAATACTTAATTTGGGTACCCGCATTAGTTTCAATGGCAATCCATTCAATATAATGCTCCTCAGTCATAGGATGTTCAGCTTCACCAACCATTACAAATACCTTGTTATTATCAAGGTTATAAACCGGAACATGCTTTTCTTTCGAAGCATCCACACTACCTGCAACGAGTTCTTCCATAACCTTGCCGCAGCATACAACCGGCACTGAAGAATCCTTAACCTTTGTAATTATATTTCCACAAGTTTTACAAATATAAAATTTCATAATAAACACCTCTTAGGTTTTTTTAATATTGTAACATAAACTAACCGTTTTTTCAATATACATCACACAATTTATTAGTTCAAGTACCTTATACCTATCTTGATTTGCAAAAATAAATATGCTAAAAGTGATACACAAAATATTTTGGAATGAAATTTATGTTTTATATTGGTCTTTCAACCTGTAGTAAAGGCATTAACGAGCAACTTTTTCAGGTGAAAAACCGATTATAGTATGATATAATAAAACAAACTCCCCTTGAATTGTAAGGGGAGTTTTTGTGTTAATTTTTCAAAACTTCAGGTACTTCGTCGGTCCAACCAACACGAAATGCCGTAAGGTCGGTTATTTGATTTTTGGATAATTCCTCCATTACACCGTCCATAATATCATCTTCATATTTATCACTAAATTCAGGTGATAATTCCTCGGCTTTAATACGCTCAGCACCAAAAAGGAAAAGTATTAACTGTGCTACTGTTGCCCTGGTATCGTTAATAGTAGGCGTATTAGAATCTATTGCAAATATAATACTATCTTCAACAGTATCACCATTGGGTATATATTTACTTTTATTGGCATACGCTATGCCCTTTTTATTATAAATATGCATGAATATAACGTCATCATTACCTACACTGTTATATTTATAATTTGAATACATTACCCACGGATTAGAATAACCCATATCGTTTGCAATATAGTCTAACAAATCATCTGTTATATTGTCTTCGCCAACGTTATTTTTCACAACGCCTTCATACTTAAATTCATATTCACTATCCAGTGTTGAAAAACATTTAAGATTAAATTTTAAATCTACGTCCCATTCCTTTGCCCTATCTTCAAGAAAACGCAAGCCGGGTTTAATATAATTGTTTGTATAGCTATTAACCGAGCGAACGTCCCAACTACTCTCATCATCATCAACGAAAAAGACAATAACGGTAGGGTTACCTTTTAAATTACAGCAAGTACCCAACTGATAAGCTTCACGGTTTGGCTGATAATCATCCTCATAAATTTCGGGTAAAATTACACCGTCATTTATGCCGATTTCCATACTGCTTTTAGGTTTACTTGAGGTATCTTTATCGCGTTTTTGAGTACACGCGGATACGGTTAATAACAACGCTATTGTAAGAAAAATTGATAAAATTCGTTTTAACATAACGCAACTTCCTTTTTAGGGTAATCTTTACCTGTATCGAAATCGGTACAAACTTATTCAGTAAAGTATTCGGCAGGGTTTGCCGTTATTCACTTTTTACAACACTGCACTAAAAAATTAAAATCATAACCAAAATTAACTTATTTATTTTAATATACCACACCACTAATCTAATTGCAATCAAATTAGATTATATGACAAATAACCCTCATTTCTTGACAACATTTATAATTAATGGTATCATTATAAATAAATAAATAAATTTGGGTGGTGTAATAATGGAAGAATTCGTATCAATTATTATCCCTGTATACAATAGAGAAAAATACATAACAGAATGTATCAAATCTTTAACGTCACAAGATTATAAGAAGCTTGAAATAATTGTAATAGATGACGGCTCGACCGACAATACACTTAAAATTTCCGAAGCTTTGGCACAACAAGACGATAGAATTAAGATACTTTCGCTTAACCATGTCGGTGTATCAAATGCAAGAAATCACGGTGTGGAAATTGCTACCGGCGAATACATTCTTTTTGTTGACAGTGACGATGTTATTCACCCTCAGACGATATCTAGTTTAGTCAAAGAAATTAAAATTCATAATTGCGCAATGGCAACTATAAAGGGCAAAGATATTAAAGAAGAAAACTGGAAATCTGAAATTTTCAAAGAGTTTTTAACACCAAAAAAATTCGACAATATTTGCGTTTATTCAAATTTAGACGCAATAAACTATTCTTTTAAAGAACGCGATATACTGCAAAGAGCCGGCGGTGTAATGTTACGCGCCGACTATATTGGCACAACACGCTTCGACACTTCCCTTCATTTAGGCGAAGACGTTTGGTTTTTATACCAAAACTTAATTAAAGGCACTTCTATAGTAGTGTTGAAAGAAAAGTGTTATTACTGGCGTTGGCATCCAACAAAAGTAACTCGTGATTTGTCAGCTGCGGCTTTTTTATCACGTTTACAAGCCAAAGAATTATTATGGAAAAGCGAAGACAGTTTTGGTAGATATGAAAACGGCAATATAGAAAAAGTACGTACGTTTGAACTTTTTATAAAACAATTAACCAGAACCGATCCATCTTGTGAAGACAGTAAAATAATTATTAAAACCATAAAACAATATAAAAAAGTTTTACTTCCTGCATTGAAGATAAGACAAAAATTGCAATTATATCTTGGTTTGTACCTACCTAATATATATTTCCCTTTACTAAAATCACATCTCAAACGCATAAAAAAGAATAAAAAATCTTAAATAATTTTTAAAACTCCGCTTTATGCGGAGTTTTAATTTTACCACTATTGACTAATATGTTATAATAAAATCAAAAACGAAAGGTGATATTTTTATGGATAAGAAAAAACCGCTTAAAAAGCTACTTAAAATTTCGCTTTGTGTAGTTCTATCATTAGTGTTGGTTATTGTAGGTTATCTAGGTTACGTTGTTTTTTCATACAACCGTATTGCCGATAATCAAGCTATCACACCGGTAAAAAGCGGTGCTGATACTTCCCTTTCACTTAACACAAATTATACCGCGGTTATACAAAATCTCGGCTTTGGCGCCTATACACAGGATTTCACCTTCTTTATGGACGGCGGTAAGCAGTCGTGGGCGGACAGCAAAGAAAGCGTTATAAGCTGTATTAATAAAGGTGCAGAGAACGCCGAAAATCTAAACCCTGATTTTATATTATTTCAAGAGATTGATTTTGATTCAACCCGCAGTTATCACGTAAATCAACGCGAAATGCTTGAAAAACGCTTTAAAGATTACAGCAGCGCCTTTGCTGTTAATTATCATTCGGCATTTTTAGCATACCCTTTTACACAGCCACACGGTGCTTCAAACAGCGGTATTCTTACCTTAAGTAAATTTAACATAACATCATCTAAAAGACGCAGCTTGCCGATTTCTGAAAGCTTTAGCAAGTTTTTAGACCTTGACCGTTGTTACAGCGTATCTCGTATTCCTGTAGAAAACGGCAAAGAACTTGTGCTTTATAACGTTCACCTTTCGGCTTACGGTGGAAGTGATGAAATACGCACCGCACAAATGACTATGCTTTTTGATGATATGAAAGCCGAATATGAAAAAGGCAATTATACAGTTTGCGGCGGTGACTTTAACCACGATTTTACGGGCGATTCCACACAAAAATTAAACGGAGGTCAAAAGGTGGATTTTGGTTGGGCACAACCCTTCCCCGAAAAGCTTTTGCCCAAATGTATTACCCGTTGTATAAATTACGAAAAGCTTGTACCAACCTGCCGTAATTGTGATATACCTTATAAAAAAGGCAACTTTACAATTATAGTTGACGGATTTTTAGTAAGCGAAAACGTCGAAGCGGTAAAGGTAGAAAATATTGATACCGAATTTACATATTCCGACCATAACCCTGTTGTATTGGAATTTAAACTTAAATAAAATATAAACAAAACTCTGCGGTAAAAATTACCGCAGGGTTTTTCATTAATTAATCTTCAAAATTTCGCAAATTTGGTCTACCGCTTCATCATAGTTTTCAAATTCAACTACAAAATCGCAAATTTCTGCATTATGCTTTTCGGGCTCAATACCCATTAAACGGTTAACCTTATCTTCAATAGAAGAATTTTTACGTAAAATGTTTGACATAAGGGCTTTTTTGTCGCGCTTAATATAAATTGTAAGCACGTTTTTAAAATGTGATTTAAGGGTCATAGCGCTGCTTATATCCATTGTCGTGAGCACGTGCTTGCCACTCTCTAAAATTTCCTCTATATCCCCTTTACGAGAACCGTAGCCATGCCCCGCATACATAGTGGACTGGAACATTTCGCCGCTTTCACACATTTTGCGGAAGGTTTCAATATTAACGTAATTATACCATTCGTTCTTTTCAATGGCTGTGGGGTCGCTTGTAGTAAAGCTCATAAGCTTTTCGAACTTATCGGTCTTTTGGAGCACCTGACTGGCAATTTTCGATTTACCACTACCCGACGGTCCAACAAGCACTACAATAGTTGGCTTTTTAAGGTTTATAACCTTATCTTTAACGCTGTAACTTTCGGCAATAACCTCAACAAGCTTTAAAAACTCATCATAGTTATTAACCGCCATAATACCGGTTGCTTCTTGGTTCCAAGGACGTCGCATAAGAACGGGGTAAGTAGCACTTGAATTTATAATATTATGCATTGCATCATCA
>JAZQWD010000033.1:0-15603 GCA_045632165.1 Acutalibacteraceae bacterium
TATTTCACGTTAAGCGAAGCTAAAAAAGTTCATGATGAGCTTGAAAAGCATTATATAAACGCTATGAATTTTGAAAAATTAAATAAATTCACAGATATCTTTTGCAAAAAGTTATTTTAAGTGTTATACTTAAAAGCAAAGGAAGTGTTAATTATGAAAATTGCAATAATTACAGGTGCATCATCGGGTCTTGGTACCGAATATGCCAAAGCCGTTGATAAAATACGTAACGATATTGACGAAATTTGGCTTTTAGCCCGTCGTGAAGATAAGCTTTTAGAGGTGGCTTCACTTTTAAAAACAAAAACACGCGCCATAAAGTGCGATATTACAAGTGAGGCACAATTAAACGAAGTTGTTAATCTTTTAAAAACCGAAAATGCTGAAATTAAATTGCTTATAAATAATGCGGGATTTGGTAAACTTGGTTATTTTTACGATATTTCTACCAAAGATAACGCAGGTATGATTCGCCTTAACTGTGAAGCCCTTACCGTAATGACAAGTGTTGCGCTGCCCTTTATTAAAGAAAACGGTGAAATTATAAACACCTGCTCAATCGCATCATTTGCACCAAATAGCCGTATGGCAGTTTATTCCTCGACCAAAGCGTTCGTTATGAGCTTTTCACGTGCTTTAAGGCAAGAACTTAAAGGTCGCAAAATTAATGTATTAAGCGTTTGCCCCGGGCCTATGGATACCGAATTTTTGTCCCTTGCAGGTATTGGCAAAGGTGACAGCAAAACTTTTGACACCCTGCCTCGCGATAACGCGAAAAAGGTTGCCGAACATTCGCTTAAAGCATCTAAAAAGAAAAAAGCCGTTTTTTGTGACCATATTTTTTATAAATTCTACCGCGTGCTTTCAAAAATTCTACCTACGTCACTTGTTATGAAAATGGCTAAAACATAATTTTAAAAAACATATTTCCAATTATAGGGGGAGGGTCTTTGTGCCCTCCCCCTATAAAAATATTTATCAAATAATATAACATTTTAATATTTTTATGTAAAATTATTATCTGGCTTTGGTGCGGTCATTGACAAAAATTTTGATATATTGTATGATTATTTATATATAACCGAAAAGGAGTTATTATAATGAAAAAAATCACAAAGGTTTTAGCGATTTTCTTAATTCTTGCTATGCTTTTCTCGGTTGTTGGTTGTAATAAAGACAACGACGGCAAAGATAATGGCAAGCAGGTTATTGCGTCTGTCATGAAAGAAGTAAATGACCGTCAGGTTGTTTACCACAACGGTAAACCCTTCTTCTTTAACGCAGTGCACTTTAGATATGACCACTTAGTTTCAAACCTTGATAAAGCGGCAGACAAAGCATTGGCTGACGGTATGCGCCTTATCAAAGAAAATGGTTTTGAAACAGTTATTATCTACGTTCCGTGGAACAGAATTTACGACGGTAAGGAATATGACCTTACTTGGTTTACAAAGCAGTTTAAAGAAGCCGAAAAGAACGACTTAAAGGTTTTAATTAACTGGTTTGGCAGTAATATTTGCGGTTGGGGCGGTTATATGTCCTGGCAAAAAAATTATGAAAAGTATCCCTCTTTAATGGCTGCTGACGGCCGCCCAGTTGTAGGTACAGGTCATGGCGATGGTAAAAGAATTCCCGATTTTTCGGCTCCTATTTACCTTGAAGAAGAGGGCGAGGGCTTAAGAAGAATTTGTGATTGGCTCTATGAAAATGATAAAGACCGCCGAACTGTTGCCCTGCAAATTGCCGACGAACCCAACAATAACGAAGGTGGCTTTGGTCAATGGATGAGCCAGTTTAAGACCTATGCCGATTATATGGATAAATTGGGCGAGGTTGTTAAAAATAGTAAATATTCAATGGTGACTTACACCGTTTTAATGAGCGCCGGCTATAATGACACTATAGATGGTCTTAACTTTAAAGAACGTCTTAAGTATCTTGTTGATTTGCCCTCATTAGACTTTGTTGGTTATTCAATTTACGAACCCACCACTACTCCTAAGTTTAAGGAAATGGAACAAAAAGGCAATATGCCTGTATTTATAGGTCTTAACCCCGCTTCTTGGGTTACTCCCGCACAGGCGCTTTATTCTATTTCTAACGCTTATGGTTATTGTTATTATCAATTTGTAAACTATAGCGAGGGTGACGGCGGTTATTATAGCTATAAGGGTGACAAGGTTGGCAACACGGTTTTTGCTGACCGCGATGGTACAGAAATCCTTACAATGAGCCAATTTGCAGGTCATTTAGAGGTTGACCATAAAGAAATTGTTAATATGAATAAGAGCATTTTCAAAATGGATGAGCTTATTGCCACTAACAAAGAAAAGTTGATGGCCGTATTTAATAACAAGGCAAAGAATGATTTTGATGGCAAAAAGACCATTGATAATGAAAAGATTTATATGATTTATAAAAATCTTGATAAGAAATATGGTCCTGCGGGTCTTATGCTTAAGGCCGATGATGGTAATTTTTACGGTTTTGCAACCCTTGAAGCTACCTTTACCTTCACAAACGATATAACCGTTACCGAAGGTTATTACGAAGATGGTAAGTGGACAAGCGAGGGTGACATTGATGTAAAGGATAAATCCTTTACTGCTAAACCCGGTAAAGTATATCAAGTTGTAATTAAATAAAAATAAAACGGTAGAACCTAAAAAGTTCTACCGTTTTTATTATATAAACTGATTTAAATTTTTATCATAAATCATTGTACGGGTAACGTCGTAAAAATCGGGCGCAGTACCGCAAAAATCATAAAACGCGGTCATTACAAGTGACGGATTTAAATTATTTTCGTTACCTGCGGTTAAAATTAAGGTAAGCTCGTTACCGCAAAGCTCTGCCTTTTTAATAAGAGGCGCTATATCAATATCCTTCATACCGCCCTTTTTAGTCTTCTTTTGGCAAATGATTGATTCTTTAGCAAAAAATTCATTAACCTTTTCAGCATCAATATTATCGAAAGCCAACTTAAATTCAGCAAAAGCGATTTCTTTTGTGTGCATAACGCTCTCAGCCGCTTTTAAAAAGCAAATATCGGGGGTTGAAACATCATTTAAATCATCAACCAACTTTTCAAGAGAATAACTATCGTCGATAATTTTAACGTCTACAACCTCGTAAAGACCTACGTAACCCAAAGATAACGGCACCGCAAAGTTCATATAAGCGTGCTGATTAAAGCCCTCGGTAAACCAAACGGGGATTTTCGATTTTGCGATAAGGCGAGACATAAAACGGTTCATATCGAGGTGGGAAACGAACTTCATTCTTCCCTTTTTTTCGTAAAAAATTCTAACGTTTCTCAAAGCAAACACCCTCCCCATAACAGTTAGCACCGCAAGCCGAGCATTTTTCGCGGCAATTGGGTGTAGTTTTTTCACTTAATGCGGTTTGATGCTCGCGCACCAAGAAACCCTTTGAAACAGCATAATCAAGATGATCCCAAGGGTTAATTTCATCATACGCGCGAAGACGGGCGGAATAAAAATCGGGGTCAAGACCACATTCCTCAAATGCTTCGTTCCATTTTTCCAAATCGAAGCATTCGTTCCAGCTGTCAAACTTGCAACCCTTTTTGAAAGCAAGTTCCAAGACGTCGCCCAAACGACGGTCACCACGAGCAAAGGCGCCCTCTAAAAAGCTTGTTGAAGAATCGTGCATACTTAAATCAATCTTACGGGTGGTAATACAAGATTTAAGATATGCCTGCTTTCTTTCCATTTCTTCCTTGCTGATTTGGGGTTCAAACTCGAAAGGAGTAAAGGGCTTTGGCACGAATACCGCAACACTCATAGAAACCGATACCGATTTTCCTTTGGGGCGGTTGGGCATTTGATAATACATATCAACAATTTTTTGACCCAAATCGGCAATACCCTTTAAATCGGCATCGGTTTCGGTGGGAAGACCCATCATAAAGTAAAGCTTAACCGAGGTATGTCCACCCTCGAAAGCAATTTTGCAGGTAGATAAAATTTCTTCTTCGGTAACGTTTTTATTAATAACGTCACGGAGGCGCTGTGTACCCGCTTCGGGCGCAAAGGTTAAACCGCTTTTACGAACGTGATTGATTTTTTCCAAAAGTTCTTCCGAAAAATTATCAATACGAAGTGACGGCAAAGCCAAGCTAATGTGGTTTTGCTGTGTCCAATCAAGCATTTCGTTTAAAAGGGGCTCGAGTTCAGTATAGTCACTACTACTGAGCGATGAAATTGAAATTTCGTCATAGCCCGTATTTTCACAAAGGCATTTTGCCTGACGGTTAATAACCTCGGCCGATTTTTCACGAACAGGGCGGTAAATAAAGCCCGCTTGACAAAAACGGCAACCGCGAATACAACCGCGGAAAATTTCTTGAACGGCTCTGTCGTGAACGATTTGTATAAAAGGCACTACAAAATTTTCGGGGTAATGGCAATTATTTAAATCCTTAATAATACGTTTTTTAATAACTGCAGGCGCATTATTTTTAGGTGTTACCGCTTTAACGGTACCGTCATCATTATAAGAAACGTCATAAAGCGATGGTACGTAAACGCCCTCAATTTGAGCTGCTTCTTTTAAAAATTCGGCTTTTGTGCTGCCGAGCGACTTATGCTTTTTATAAAGGTCGATAACCTCCATATCAACCTCTTCACCCTCGCCGAGGAAGAAAATATCAACAAAATCGGCAAGCGGCTCAGCATTACAAACGCAAGGGCCACCCGCAACTACTAACGGCGACAAATCCTTACGGTCGGCACTTCTTAAAGGCACACCCGCCAAATCAAGCATATTAAGCACGTTTGTATAAGACATTTCGTACTGTAAAGTAAAGCCGATAAAGTCAAAATCTTTTATAGGGTCGCGGCTTTCAAGCGCGAAAAGCGGAATATTATTTTGGCGCATAACCTCTTCAAAATCGAGCCAGGGCGCAAAAACACGCTCGCACCAAATATCTTCACGCGAGTTAAACTGTGAATATAAAATTTTCATACCAAGGTGAGACATACCGATTTCGTAAGTGTCGGGAAAACAAAACGCAAAACGCACGTCTACCTTTTCTTTGTCTTTAATAACGCTATTAATTTCGCCGCCCGAATACCTACCGGGTTTTTGAACGGTTAATAACAGTCTTTCAAAATCCTTATTATTCATTAAATCTTCTCCAATAAGTTATTATATCTATGATACAATACTTTTGCCGTTCTTTCAACTAAAATTTCATTAAAGCCATTATAAAAAGATAAATTCCTACAATATAAATAGAAATATTAAATTTATGGCGGAAGGTTAAGGTTACTGCGACAAAAATTACCGCTACCGCTAAAATTAAAGTAATTATTCGCATAATAAGTGCCGCTTTTTCTTGTCCTTTAAATTTGCAAATAAAATTATATAAAATTGTACCGCCATCAAGCCCCTTAACAGGCAATAAATTAAAACATCCAATAATTAAATTTAAAAGCGAATAATATAAAATTATTTCATTACCAAAGGCGGCATAATTAAAATAAAGACAGCCGCACAAAATAAGATTTGCCACAGGACCTGCGGCAGCTATTAAAATGTCGTTTTTAGGTGAAAATGAGAATTTTTTATTTATCTGCACACTTGCAGGAATAAGCCGTACCGATAGCGGCGCACAGTCTAACACCCACATTATAAATAAATGTGCCGCTTCGTGAATAAGCACTGCAAAAAGGGTTGGCAGCATATACCCCGTTCGGTCGGTTGCGAGCATAACTGTTACTGCCGCCATAAAGAAAAACGAAACGTAAATCTTCGTACCTAAAAATGTAAATTTCATTCTACCACCTCGTAAATGTCGGTATCGGTTAAAACGTTTTCTTTATACCAATTTTTAAAATCGTTATATATATCTTTAAACCCAAATTTCAAAATAAGAACGCTTGAAATAATAATTACGGCAATTATCCCCTCGATTATAAGTAATTTTACGTAGTTGTCCCAAAATTTCATTTAAATCACCTTGCCGAAAAAACAATTATATGTTATACTTTTAATATATATGCTTAAAAGAGGTGATATTATGCCATTTTTACCTATAACTGTTAAAGAAATGAATAATTACGGTTGGGATAAGCCCGATTTTATAATTGTTACGGGCGATGCTTACGTTGACCATCCGTCTTTCGGTACTGCAATTATTTCACGCGTGTTAGAAAACGCGGGCTATAAGGTGTGCATAATACCGCAACCGAGAAGCGAAGCAGATTATAAACGCTTTGGCGCACCCCGTTTAGCTTTTTTGGTAAACGGCGGTAATATTGATTCAATGGTTGCCCACTACACCGCCGCAAAAAAACGCCGTAGTGATGACGCATATACCCCAGGCGGCAAAGCAGGCGCAAGACCCGACCGCGCGACTATTGTATACACCAAAAAGCTTCGTGAATTATTTGGTGATATACCCATTGCTATCGGCGGTGTTGAAGCATCGCTTCGCCGTTTTGCCCATTACGATTACTGGGATGACGCGGTTCGCCCCTCGATTTTGATTGACAGCGGCGCCGATTTATTAATGTACGGCATGGGCGAAAAGCATATTGTTGAAATTGCGAACCGCTTAAATAACGGCGAGCCAATTTCTTCTCTTTGCGATATTTTAGGCACATGCTATGCTGTTAAAACAAGTGAATTTTCTCATATTGCAGGCAGTCGCGAATGTCCATCATTTGAAGCAGTAAAAGAAAACAGTGATAACGGCAAAAAGCAATATGCTATAAGCTGTAAAATCCAACAAGACGAAATGGATTCGGTAAGAGGCAAAACCCTTATTCAAAAGCACGGCAATATGATTTTAGTTCAAAATCCGCCGATGCCCCCACTTAATGAAGCCGAAATGGACGCGGTTTATTCCCTACCCTTTATGCGTGACTATCACCCGTCTTACGAAAACGCGGGCGGTATACCGGGTATTGCCGAGGTTAAGTTTTCTATTATTCATAACCGCGGATGCTTCGGTAACTGTAACTTTTGCGCTTTGGCTTATCATCAAGGTCGTGTTGTTACCTCGCGCAGTCATAAATCGGTTATTGAAGAAGCCAAGAAAATCACCCAAATGGATGATTTTAAGGGTTATATTCACGACGTTGGCGGCCCTACTGCTAACTTTAGAAAGCCCGCTTGTAAGGGTCAGCTTAAAAAAGGTGCTTGCGCCGACAAAAAATGTCTTGCACCATCTATGTGCCCCGCGGTCGAAGTTGACCATACAGATTATTTAAAGCTTTTGCGTGAGCTTCGCGCTTTACCCAAGGTTAAAAAAGTATTTATACGTTCAGGTATTCGTTTTGACTATTTAATAGCCGACAAAAACGAAGAGTTTTTCAAAGAACTTATTAACCACCACGTTAGCGGTCAGTTAAAGGTTGCGCCTGAACATTGTTCTAATAACGTTTTAAAATATATGGGCAAACCTCCGATTGAGGTTTATAACAAATTTGAAAAACGTTTTTACGAGCTTACAAAATCAGCAGGTAAAAAGCAGTATTTAGTACCTTATTTAATGTCCTCACATCCTGGTAGCACTATTAAGGATGCTATCGAGCTTGCTGTATTTTTAAAGCGTAATAATATGCACCCCGAACAGGTGCAGGACTATTACCCCACCCCAGGTACGATTTCGACCTGTATGTTCTATACAGGTATTGACCCCAACACTATGCAAAAGGTATACGTACCCAAAACCGCAAAAGAAAAAGCAGAGCAACGCGCCCTGCTACAATATTTCAAACCCGAAAACCGCCAGACAGTACTTGCCGCACTAAAAAAGGCAAATAGATACGACCTTATCGGTACGGGCAAAAACTGTCTTGTAGCACCTGATAGAAACGATAAAACCACACCACAAAAGAAGAAAAAAACCATTCGCAATATTCATAAGAAAAAGAAATAAACTAAAACCGCCTACCAAACAGTAGGCGGTTGATTTTTTAATCTTCCATTTTAAATGATAAACGCATTAAGCTGTCACTAAAGTGAATATTTTGCACAACCACGTTTGGATGATGCATTGCAATATCATAATGACTAAAATTCCAAAATGCTTTAATACCAAGCTTAATAAGCTGTGCCGAAATAATTTCAGCCGCTTCTTTTGGTATGCACAAGATCGCAACCTCGGGTAAATTTTCACGGCAAAACTCATCAAGAGTATTAGTGCTACGAACCGGCTGATTGCGAACGATTTGACCCACGATAGATTCCTTCGCATCAAATAACCCGATAAGGTGAAAGCCCTTTGATTCAAAATTCATATGCATTGCAACAGCGCGACCCAAATTACCCATACCGATAAGTATTGCTTTTTTGGGGCGGTCAAGCTTTAAAATTTGACCAATTTCCGCCTGCAAAATTTCAATATTATAACCGTAGCCGCGATGACCAAACCCGCCGAAGCAGTTAAGGTCTTGTCTTATTTGACTTGCGGTGATACCCATTCTTCTTGAAAGCTCTTTTGAGGAAATACGTTCCTTCCCTTCTGCTTTAAGTTCACCCAAAAATCTGTAATAACGCGGCAAACGTTTAATTACCGATTCAGAAATTGCACTAGCCATTTTATACTCCTAAATAACATACATAATACATATAAATAATAAATGAAAATTGCAATCTTGTCAAGTTTTAAAAAATTTTTAAAAATTTTCAAAAAAGGTATTGACAAATCGCAAAAATTCGTTATAATAAAATAGTAATCATTACTGATTCGGGTGATAAAAAATGAGAAACTACTCGAAACAGCGCGAGGCGATTTTAACCGTCCTTCGCCAAACAGATACTCACCCTACAGCAAATTGGATTTACGAACAAGTTCGGGAAATAATACCTAATATAAGCTTAGGTACTGTTTACCGAAACCTTTCGGAGCTTAGCCGAAACGGTGACATTTTAAGTTTAAGAGTTGGCGATGGGTTTGAACATTTTGATTATGACACTTCCCCCCATGCACATCTGCACTGTAAAGCTTGCGGATGTATAACCGATGCTAAACTTGAAACCGACCCTTTAGCAAAGCTTTCGAAAAAAATGGGTTTTACACCCGAAACTACAATTTATGTAGCTTACGGTATCTGTCAAAACTGTAAAACAAAAAATTAAAAAACAAATTATCTTTTTGGAGGAAATTATTATGAAAAAATATGTATGTCTTATCTGCGGTTATACTCACGAAGGTGACGCTGCTCCCAACGAATGCCCCATCTGCCACGCTCCCGCTTCTAAATTCCAGGAACAAGCAGGCGAAAAAACTTGGGCTGCTGAACACGTTGTAGGCGTTGCACAAGGCGTTGACCAAAGAATTATCGATGGTCTTCGTGAAAACTTCAACGGTGAATGCTGTGAAGTAGGTATGTACCTTGCAATGGCACGTGTTGCACACCGCGAAGGTTACCCCGAAATTGGTCTTTACTGGGAAAAGGCAGCTTATGAAGAAGCTGAACACGCAGCAAAATTTGCTGAACTTTTAGGTGAAGTTGTTACCGCTTCTACCAAGAAAAACCTTGAAATGCGCGTAGACGCTGAAAACGGCGCTACTCTCGGTAAGTTCGAGCTTGCTAAGCTTGCTAAGGAACTCGGTCTTGACGCTATTCACGACACCGTTCATGAAATGGCACGTGATGAAGCTCGTCATGGTAAAGCATTTGAGGGACTTTTAGGTAGATATTTCAAGTAATTATAAAACATTTAAAACCGCCTTTCGGGGCGGTTTTTTGTTGCAATATTTGTCATAATATGTTATAATTCTCTTGGAATAAGGCATACCTTAACGGTAGGCGGTTTGTCCTCTTTTATTTTGAGGGCACTTTTGCCCTCTTGGAAAGGAGGGCGGTGCTTATGATTACATATAGTGAGTTGTTTTTATTACTAACCCTTATTGTTTCCATAATTGCACTTGTTATTGATATAACAAAAAAGAAATAACCGCCCTCGTCAAAGCCGCGGTTATTTCTAACTAAAACTTTAGACAAACCGTCTATTTGGTATGTCTTATTTCACCTATATTATAATACACATTTGTGTAATTGTCAAGCACTCTTATTTTAAGGGTGTTTTATCATACTTATATCAAAGTTCACTGCTTATAGGCAAGTAATGAACTGATACTTAATTCCAATTCCGTGGAATTAGGTCTTTTTTTATTTAATTTGATTTAAGTATGATTGCGAAAATAAAAAACGAGAAACTTTTCAATACTCCTTTACAATTTTTTGCCAATATGATAAAATAAAAATCAAGGAGATGTTTTAATGCTTGTTAGATGTTCATTTTGTGGCAAACAAAAAATTGTTGATAATGAACTTTTTAGTTCGCCAGTATTTCGCTGCGATGTATGTAAAAAATTGTTTTATGATGAAAAAATAAAAGAACCTGCCTTAAATCCACCACCAGTAAATGAAAGAGAAAAACTCAGTTTCTTTATATATTTAGGTGTTCTATTTGGTTTAGGTCTCACAATATTTGGTCTTTCGGGTGTTTTTACCGATGTCTCGGACTATTTATTTTTTTTAATTTTTGGTCTTCTTTGGACAATTAGTTCTATTCTTTTGATATGGTCAACATATCGAGACAAAAATAAGAGAAAAGAACATTATCAAAAACTTTTGAAAGAATCGCATCAAAGATTATCCAATTTCAGTTATCAAGAACAGTTGATTATTGCTTCAAATGGAAATAATGAAATTGCTTCACTTTTGAAAAAATACAATTCATCTCATCGCCTTGATTTTACCATTGATGTTGATAGTATTTTACATAAATACGAATTGCAAAACATTGCTAACGATATCAATGACAAAACCGAAGAGGAAGTTGTGAAAGTCGTTGATGTTGTTGAAGATGTGTTTATTAACGAAGAACAGGAACCCAAAAACGAAATAAAACTCTTTTGTCGAAGATGCGGAACAGAATTGCTGTGTGATAGTGATTTTTGCCACCGTTGTGGTGAAAGAGTTATAATTAAGTAAGAGAGGAGGAACAGAAATGATTCAGGCATTAATTTTTATGTTAATAGGTCATATTAAATTTAAGGGTATGCTTAAAAAATGTTTAGTCCTCGGCGAAACTAATTTGGAATTATTTGAATATAAAGGAAAACTCTATGATAAAAAGAAATTCATACAACTTAAAGCAGAGTCTTTAGAGTGCTCTGGAATTAGTCTAAGAAACTTAAAGAAGACCTTGGTAGAATATGAATCTGGATTAGTTAAAAGCAAAACTCCTGATTTAGACATGGCCCTTATCGAAGCATATAAAATGGTAATAAGATAAGAAAATGCACGCACTTAATTTGTGCGAGCATTTTGCATTTCTTTTTGCAAGGTTTGATATAGTGCTTCAATATCTTGCTCAACCGCTTTCCTTTTTTGCTCTAAATCGTAAAGTGTTTCGTTCATTTTCGTTTGCCATTTTTTCTCATATACTTTTGAATTCTTGTACAAATCTTTGTGCAAAACCCGAAAAACCGCATAAAAACAGGATTTGTTGTGACGAGGCTCGTCACGGTAAAGCATTTGAAGGACTTCTCGGCCGTTACTTCAAATAATATTTAATTGAAAAACTTTACAAGATGTGCTATCATAACGGTAGCACATCTTTTGTTTTGGAGTGATACGATTGAAAAAATATATTTGCTTAATATTGTGCCTTTGCTTTTTGTTAATTGCAGGTTGTAAGGACAATACTAATACCGATACCGCTACCACAAAAACAGGTAGTTTATCCGACAAAATTGAATTTAAAATATACGATGACAAATCAAAAATTTGGCTTGATAATTCACATATAAAGGAAATAACTCTTAAAGTTGAAAACGGAGAGAAAAGTTTAATTATTACCACCACCGAAGACGGAAAAGTGTTGCTTAAAAATGCTTGTGAAGCGAATATGGGCAAACCGCTTACCGCCTCCGCCGATAAACGTATACTTTACAGCGCTTTGGTTGTAGAACCGATAGAAAGCGGTATGCTGTTATTGAATAACAAGTTGACCGATTACGGCTATCTGTACAATTACCTTACCGGTGCAAAGGATAAAATGGCAGGTGTTACCCCACCCGATACGCTAATTTCACAAGAGGACGCGAAAAAAACAGCATTCGGTCATATAAATGCTTCGAACGATACTGTTTCCGACGTTCTGATTAAGCTCGAATTCTCAGAGGATTATTTCGGTTGGAAATATTGTATTGATTTTACCTCAAACAGTCAAACGTATAAATGCGAAATAAATGCTCATACGGGCGGTATTGTAAGATTTGTTTTTGACTATACCTGACCCATTCATAAAATCTAATATTAAAAAATAAAATTACACAGGAGGAATGAAAAATGAAAAAATTATTGGCCTTACTTTTGGTAACAGTTTTATTGTTTGCGCTTTCCGGCTGCGCTAATAATGCAGACAACACCAATAAAAACAGCGTACCACAAAACACCCCCTCTAATGGGTTATCAAATATTCCGCCTGCTCCATCAAAACCGTCTTCAAGTGAGGCGAAAATCACTAAAGACAAAGCAATTGAAATTGCTTTAGAAAAAGCCAAGCTGAAAAAAGCTGATGTACTCGACCTTGAAGCCGAACTTTACTATGAAAATGGCGTTTTGGTTTGGGAACTTGAGTTTGATTATAAAAACTTCGATTATTCGTACGACATTGATGCCAATACCGGCGCGATAGTTTTTGAAGAAATTGAAAAAGACTATAAATAAATTTAACACACATCCCCTTACAACACGGTAAAACCGATCGGGTTTTACCGTGTTTTTTTGCATATTACGGTTTATTCAAAATCACCCTATTGAAAAAGTAAGCAATTTGTGGTATTATTTATAAGGACTGGTTTGGCCTAATTTTTTTAAATACAAGGTGACGAATTAAAATGCTAATTGTTACTATATTAAACGCAATATGGACTGTTGTAAGCGCAATTTCAAAAATAATATCAAAAACGCTTTGGTATAAAAACATTTTTAAATATGTTGGTGTTGTTGCAACCCGCAAGTTTAAACCCGCAAAAAAGTACCACAAATATGCAATTATTGTTGCCGCCAGAAACGAACGCACCGTTATTGGCAACTTAATTGACAGCGTTAAACGTCAAAACTACCCTGAAGATATGCTTGATATTTTTGTGGTTGCTGACAACTGCACCGACGATACAGCCGCTATCGCGCGTGAAATGGGTGCAATTTGTTACGAACGCTTTGACAATGAGCACCGTACAAAGGGTTACGCGCTTCAATATTTAGTAGAATGTATCCGCCGTGATTACGGTATTGAAAGCTATGAAGGCTATATTCTTTTCGACGCCGACAACCTTTTAGCACCAAATTATTTAGAGGAAATGAACAACGCCTTTGATGCGGGTGAAAAAATTGTAACCTCTTACCGCAACACCAAAAACTTTGGCGATAACTGGATTTCCGCATCCTACGGTGTGCATTGGCTTCGCACCGTTCGTAACGAGCACCGTCCCCGTTCATTTTTCCATTTAGCAACCCGTATTCAAGGTACTGGCTTTTTATTTGCAAACGAGCTTATAAAAGACGGTTGGAATTGGGTATCTTTAACCGAAGACCGTGCATTTTGTGCCGATGCAGTTGCAAAGGGTTATAAAATTTCATATAACCACGACGCAATTTTCTATGACGAACAGCCCGTTAGCTTTAAAATTGCAATGCGTCAGCGTATTCGTTGGTCGAAAGGTCACCTTCAGGCATTTGTTGAAATTGGACCCAAGCTTTTGTGGCACATTTTCTTTACCGGTGGCGTAGCAAGTATTCACGAAAAGGGTAAGGTTTCAATTTGGAAGCGTATTTTCAACAATTTACGCCTTCGTTTTATGAGCCTTGACATTTTAATGGTTGTATACCCCAGACAGTTGTTTATTTTCTTTAAACGCATTTTTTATTTAATTATGAAAATTACGTTTTTCTGTCTTGCGGTACCCAATATACCAAAGCCCATAGTTATAATAACCACAGTGCTTTGGTGGACGGGCGAAGCATATTTAAAGGGTATGCTTGTGGCGTTATACGTTTATATAATTGAACAAAAACGTATTCAGAAAATCCCCTTCTTCAAAACCTTGTGGTTTGCCGCCACCTTCCCCATTTTTGACCTTATAGGTAAATTTTCACTTGTAATCGCCTTGTTTATGAAGGTAGAATGGAAGCCAATTCCCCACGATTCTAACGTAAAGATTACCGATTTAACCGATAAAGCAGAAAATAAAAAAGAAAAGCAAAAAACTCTTGACAAATAGCGCTTTATGATGTATAATCCTCTTGTTGCAATCCAAAGACAGTAGGTGGCCTTGTGCCGTAAGCTTTATCGCCTACCGAGGTAAGCGCTTAAATGTTATATTTATGCTTATTTTCGCCCGTCTTGTTTTATGCAATGACGGGCTTCTTTTTTAGATTGCAAAATCTAAATTTTTTGTGAGGTGAAACCAATTGCCAAACGCAGCAGTATTAGAACTCAAACAAAAACAGGTAGCTGAAATTTCTGCTAAGTTAGAAAAAGCTATCGTAGGTGTAGTTGTTGACTACAAGGGTATCACAGTTGCTGACGATACAAAACTTCGTAAGGAACTTCGTGAAAACGGCGTAGATTACTTCGTTGTTAAGAACACCCTTCTCGGTCGTGCTATTGCTGATACTTGTTATGCTGATATGAGCTTCGCTCTTGAAGGCACAACCGCTATCGCACTCGCTGATGAAGATTACACCGCAGCAGCAAGAATTCTTTCAAAGTTTGCTGAATCACACCCCGACTTCAAGATCAAAACAGGTTTCCTTGATGACAAGGTTGTTGACACTGCAACTATCGACGCTCTTGCTAAGCTTCCCACCAAGGAAGTACTTCTTGCAACAGTTTGCAATGCCTTCCAGGCACCTATCGCGGCTTTCGCTCGCGCAGTACAAGCTATCGTAGATAAAGAAAACGAAGCTTAATTAAATTTTAAAAAACAAAAAACATTTATTGGAGGAAAATAAAATGGCATCTGAAAAAATCACAGCTATGATTGAAGAGTTAAAAACTCTTACCGTATTAGAACTTTCTGAACTCGTTAAGGCAGTAGAAGAAGAATTTGGCGTATCTGCAGCAGCAGCTGTAGCAGTAGCAGCTCCCGCAGCAGGCGGCGCAGCAGCAGCTGAAGAAAAGACTGAATTCGACGTAATCCTTAAGGAAGCTGGCCCCGAAAAGATTAAGGTTATCAAGGTTGTTCGCGAAATCACCGGTCTTGGCCTTGCTGAAGCAAAGGCTATGGTTGACGGCGCTCCTAAGACCCTTAAGGAAGCAGTTTCTAAGGAAGAAGCTGAAGAACTCAAGGCTAAGCTTACTGAAGTTAGCGCAGTTGTTGAAATCGCTTAATTTTAAATTAAGTTTTTTAAAAAAAGAACTCCTTCGGGGGTTCTTTTTTTATACCTACATTTTGTAAATTATAGTGAATTTTTTGGTAATTATAGTGTATTTTTTGTTGACATATGCGACATATAGTGGTAAAATTATATAGATAATATTGCAGCTTTTCTTTTACATTGCAATTTGGCGAATGCTTTGTAAAATGAGTTGATATTTCGCGGG
>JAZQWD010000034.1:0-13458 GCA_045632165.1 Acutalibacteraceae bacterium
CAAATTCTTTATCGTTGTGCGGATCACAATAACGAAGGAAATACCAAGAAGAACCTGCCCACTGTGGCATAGTATCGGTTTCGCGCTTAGCGGGCGCACCACAATGAGGACAAGTGGTATTTACCCAATCGGTAATTTTAGCTAAGGGTGATTCACCGTTATCGGTCGGTTCATAAGATTCAACGTTAGGAAGCAAAAGGGGTAATTCGCTTTCAGGAAGCGGAACGTAACCACACTTTTCACAGTAAACCATAGGAATAGGTTCACCCCAATAACGCTGACGTGAGAATACCCAGTCACGAAGCTTGTAGTTAGTTTTAACACTGCCTATACCCTTTTCGGTTAACCATTCTTGAATCTTCTTTTTAGCATCTTCAACAGAAAGACCGTTAAGGAAATCAGAATTAACTAAAACACCTGTTGCACAATCGGTAAACGCTGCCTTTTGAACGTCTTCGCCACCTGCAACAACTTCAATAATCGGCAAATCAAACTTCTTTGCAAATTCCCAGTCACGGGTATCGTGAGCAGGCACAGCCATAATAGCGCCTGTGCCATAAGAAATAAGCACGTAGTCAGAAATAAAAATCGGGATTTCAGTATTATTAACGGGGTTAATAGCGCGAACACCCGAAAGTTTAACACCGGTCTTTTCTTTAGCAAGTTCAGTACGTTCAAAGTCGGATTTCTTAGCAGACTGTTCTTGATAAGCAACAACTTCATCATAGTTTTCAATACTGTCTGCCCACTTTTTAAGAAGCGGATGCTCGGGCGACATTACCATATATGTAGCACCGAAAAGTGTATCAGCACGGGTTGTGAAAATTTCAAAAGTATCACCAATAGTGGTGTTAAAGGTCACCTGTGTACCATAAGAACGGCCAATCCAGTTGCGTTGTTGAGTTTTAACGCGGTCGATAAAGTCAACGTCGTTAAGACCTTCCAAAAGCTTTTCAGCATATTCAGTAATTTTAAGCATCCATTGGCTCTTTTCCTTTTGGATAACTTCGCTACCGCAACGTTCGCATACACCGTTTACAACTTCTTCGTTTGCTAAAACGCACTTACATGAAGTACACCAGTTAACCGACATTTCCTTCTTATAAGCAAGGCCTTCTTTAAAAAGTTGTAAGAAAATCCACTGTGTCCACTTATAATATGAAGGGTCGGTAGTATTGATTTCACGGCTCCAGTCAAATGAGAATCCGAGTGATTTTAACTGCTTTTTAAAGTTAGCAACATTATTTTCAGTAACGATTGCAGGATGAATATGGTTTTTAATTGCAAAGTTTTCGGTAGGAAGACCGAAAGCGTCCCAACCCATAGGATAAAGCACGTTATATCCCTGCAAACGCTTTTTACGCGCAACAATATCAATAGCAGTGTATGAACGAGGATGTCCTACATGAAGACCTTGTCCCGAAGGATAAGGAAATTCTACAAGACCAAAGAATTTAGGTAATGTATAGTCGTTCTTTGCTTCAAAGGTATGGTTATCATCCCAAACCTGTTGCCATTTCTTTTCAATTTTAGAATAATCGTAAATATTAGCCACTTTTTAGTCCCCCATTGCTTCAACTAAAATTTCATCTAAATCAACTGCGGGTGCGTCTGCCCACATTTTATCAAGACCGTAAAATTCGCGATCTTGACGCGAAAATACGTGAACGATAACCGATTCGTAATCAAGTGCAATCCAACCTGTTGACTTACCTTCAATATGATGAGGTCTTACACCTGCTTCTTCAAGCTTTGCTTCAACTTCGTCTGCAAGAGCACGAACGTGGGTTGAAGAGGTTGCGGTTGCAATTACAAAATATTCGGTCAAAACGGTTAAATCGCTAACCTTTACAGCATTAAGCTCGCGCGCCTTTTTAGCATTAAGTGCATTAGCCGCAATTTTTACAATTTCAAAAGAATCCAAATTTATTTTCCTCCTATGCTTACCGCTTCATTAAAGGCGGCAAGTGTATCTAAATGTACGCATTTTTTATTATTTACCAAATCGCAAATAGAATATTGTAATGCATATATAAAAGCTTTATCAAGTGATTCATCAACGTACTGCCTTATAACCGAAACGTCTTCATAATCACGGTCGGCGGACGTAAAATCAGCTAGATAAATAATTTTTTCTAAAAGTGTCATATCCGCTTTTGCGGTGGTATGAAAGCGAATTGCCGATACAATTTCGTCATCGCCGATTTTTAAAATATGCTGAACGTAAGCCGCGCCCGACATCGCATGCCATAATTTTACGGCATTTTTTTCGATATCGTTTAGCATTATACCAAAATCCTCAAAAATTTGCAAGTGTTCATCTTTAGAAGCATTTTTGGTAATATCGTGAAGCAAGCCCGCAAGATATGCTCTTTCAGGGTCGGCACCGTATTTTAATGCTAAACGCTTTGCTTCATCAGCAACACAAACCGAATGATAAAATCGATTAACATCAAGGCGGGTTTTTAATAGTTCGATATAATCATTATACACCGTATAGTCCCCTTTCCTTAATATAATTATAAACCTTTTCGGGTAGCAAATCGGCTTTTTGCAAATTTCTAAAATCAGTTGAAGAAATACTACTGATTTCATCATCCATTAAAATTATTTGCATACCCATTTTTGTGTATTGTTCAATACAACCGGAAAATTCATTATCATTAGTTGTTACTCGACTAAAAACAATAAACGGCAACATTTTCATAAGCTCGTTTGCCTTATACCATTTATCAAAATAAACAAGCATATCGCCACCACATACAAAGGCAAAATTTTCATTAGGGTATTCTTCTTTTAAAAGATTAACCGTGTCGTATGTGTAACTTTTACCCTCGCGCTTGAACTCAATATCGCAAACCTCTGCTTTTTTAAAATCATCAGCAACAATTTTACACATATTAAGGCGGTCGGTATCACTTGCCAAAGAGTCGGCCGATTTATGTGGCGGTATTTTATCAGGCATTATAAAAATTTTAGAAACGTTATCACACTTTTCAAGTGCAGAAAGCATTTCGTAATGCCCTTTATGAAACGGATTAAACGTACCGCCGAAAATGGCTGTAAATGACATATTATTTCACCAATTTAATAGTTTTATTATCCTTACTTTCGCGGTATAAAATAAAGCGTGAACCGATAACCTGTACCACGTCACATTTTACCGCCATTGCAAGTTCATCAGCCGCTTCGCGTGAAGTAAGCGGACAGGTTTCCAAAACGCGAAGTTTTATAAGTTCGCGTGCTTCTAAAGCATCATTTACCTGCTTTACTGTGTTTTCACCAATACCTGATTTACCGATTTGTAAAATTGTTTCATAATCGTTCGCCATACCGCGAAGTTGAGCTCTTTGTCTACTGTTAAGCATTAAATATTTCCTTTCTTAAAGCGGTCCCCAAAGACCGAGGTTTTCATATCTTTCACCAATAGGTGTTGGCTTTTTGCCGCTGAAAATTTCCTGTGCGTTATTATAGTAATCATCACAAGTAAGCGGACGTCGTTTTATTGTAGGTGTAGCATTAAAGGGAACCTCGTAAAGCCAAACACCCTTATAATTTATCTCAACAAGCGCTTTATAAACCGCTTGCCAATCGACATCACCCTCACCGCAAAGCCAATGACGTTCATTTTTAAAGTCAAAATCAGAAACGTGAAGGGTAATTATCTTATCACAGACTTTTTTAATAAAGTCGATATTATTTTCTTTTAATAAATGATTTGTATCGAAACATACACGCAATTTTTCGTTAAAAGTTAAAATATGTAAAATCTCGTCAGAACAATTACCGAGGCAGGTTCTTGGTAAATCTTCAACCGCAATTACAGCGCCGTATTTTTCCGCTTCATCCGCAAGACGAGAGAAAAATTTTCCCGCTGCGTTCAGCTTATCCTTACGGCAATAATCTTCAATAGGTTCTAAGCTGGGATGAACAACAAATTTATCTATACCAATGCTTGTACCCTTTTTTATAAGATTAGAAAAAGTTTTAAAAGTAAAATTTGCAATTTCATCAACGGTAGCAGAGGGGTCTATTTCATCAAACGGTAAAAACGGAAGATGAAGCGACCATAAACGTATATTATTTTCAACTGCTAAAAGCTTTGCCTTTTCAAAATCAAACTTTTCAAAATCAGAATACCCGGCAAAGCATATTTCTATATTTTTTATACCCGCCGCAGCAAGATTTTTCATAGAATCGGGATTGTTGGCCATAAAACCAACCGAAATACCAACCTCTAACATAATGCGCCTCAAATATAGTTTTTAAGTTCTTCTTTAAACTTTTGTAATGCCTTGCCACGATGACTTATTTCATCCTTTTGTTCAGCAGTTAACTGACTAAACGGACCTTTTTCACTTATGAACAAAGGGTCATAACCAAAGCCGCCGTTACCTGCTTGTCTTTCAAAAGCGATGTGACCGTGACATTCACCTCTTACAGTAAACTGCCTGCCGTCAGGGAAAACACACGCGATTGCCGCAACGTAATATGCAGTACGCTTTTCCATTGGAACGCCGTCGAGTTCGGCTAAAAGCTTATCATTATTTCGTTCATCGTTACCATGCTCACCCGAATATCTTGCCGAATAAACACCGGGCGCGCCATTTAAATAATCAACACAAATACCGCTGTCATCAGCAACCGAAATATAACCGGTTTGCTTTAGACCCGACTTTGCTTTAATTATAGCATTATCTTCAAAGGTTTGTCCGTCTTCAACAGCATCGGCAAAGGGAAAATTTAAATCCGCTTCTGACAAAACGTCAAACCCCATTGGTATTAAAATTCTTTTTAATTCTTTTAATTTTTTTTGATTTTTTGATGCAATAAAAATTTTCATTAGTTACCCTCATCAAAAATACCGTTAACAAATTCAGTAGCGCTAAAGGGTTGTAAATCATCAATACCCTCACCCACGCCAACAAACTTAACGGGAATTTGTAATTCGTTTTTAATAGGAATAATTATACCGCCCTTTGCAGTGCCGTCAAGCTTGGTTAAAACAATACCTGTAATATTGGTAACGTTTTTAAACTCACGCGCTTGATTTACTGCATTTTGACCTGTTGCAGCATCTAAAACAAGCAAGGTTTCAATAGATGCATAGGGCAATTCTCTGTTAATAACACGATTAATTTTTGCAAGCTCATCCATAAGGTTTTTCTTATTATGAAGTCGACCTGCAGTATCGCAAATAATAACGTCAGCGCCCCTTGACTTTGCCGAAGCAATAGTATCAAACACAACCGATGCGGGGTCAGTACCCTCTACGCTTTTAACCATTGTAACGCCCGAACGCTCTGCCCAAACACCAAGCTGGTCAATAGCGGCAGCACGGAAGGTATCCGCCGCGCCTAAAACTACGTGTTTGCCTTGTGCTTTTAAAATTGAAGAAAGCTTACCGATTGTAGTGGTTTTACCAACACCGTTTACACCGATTACAAGTATAACGGAAGGTTTAGTATCAAGCCTTAAGCCCTCATCCTCACCTAACATTTCGGCAATGATTTCTTTCATTAATTTTTTAATAACTGTCGGGTCGGATATACCCTGCTCTTTAATTTTTTTGCGCAAAATATCGCAAATTTCTGTTGCGGTATTAACGCCGATATCCGACATAACAAGCATTTCTTCAAGCTCTTCAAAAAGTTCTTCATCAATTTTTGTAAAACTGTTGATAATACTTGTAACACCATTTGCAATAGAGTTTCTTGTCTTTTGCAAACCTTGTTTTATTTTACTAAAAAAGCCCATCAAATCACCTGTAAATTAAATCTCATCTAAAAAATATGCCTGCGAATCAGCACGATTACCGAATTCATCTACAACCGAAATTCTAAAATAAATATCGGTTTCTTTTACTTCAAATGTAGCGGTATTAAGATATTCACCATCATTTGCTTTTACAAAGCCACAACGTCTGCCGTGGGTTGAATAGAAAATGTTTTTCGCATTGGAACAATTAACCGTTAAATAATTATCTTTAACCGTTATTTTTTCAATAATCGGACCGGTTGAGGTATAAAAATCGCCATTCAACAATGCATCAATAATTTGCGAATACTTAAGCTCATCGGCTTCTATCATAACAAAAGTGCCGAAAGAATCATCATTGCGGTTGTGGTTATCATCACCTGACGAAGCAAATACTTTTTTACCGTCACGCAAAAAATCATCGTGAACATTTAAATCGTACTCATAAATACCGTCACGGTTACAGCTTGTGTTAAAAATTTCAATACCCCAAAGACCTTCGTATTTTGAATATTCACGATAATTTTCCAAAGACCAACGTGGGTGGTTATATGCTACGAAAAAGCCGTTATCGTTAGCCATTTTTATAAGGTCGTTTATACCCTCACCATAGGTTCTCGGCACATCGTTTTCAGGATTTTTAAACGAAGTACGTCTTTCCTTTGCGGAAAAATGGTCATATACCGAATTATAAAAAAAGTTGTAAACGTTATCCTGCTCTTTAGCATAAAAATTAAGGTGACAAACCTTCATATTAAAATTTTTAAGGGTTGACTCTTTTGGAAATTCTTTAATAGCAACCTCACAGCTGGTTATAGTAAGAAAATCCTCATCATCAAGGTGGGAATTATTATTAAGATGCTCGTGATCTGTTATAGCGAGAATATTATAACCGCGAGATTTATAATAATCCTTTAGCTCTTCGGGAGTTAATCTACCGTCAGACAAGGTGCTATGACAATGCATATTGCCCTTGTAATTATTCTTCTTGCTACCGAATAATATTTTTTCCATTATTTAAGCACCTTGACTGTCTAATTGTAATTTCTTTTCAAGTTCTGAAACGTTGAGTTCCAAAAGCTTTGTAATACCCTTTTCTTGCATTGTTACACCGTAAAGCATATCAGCGGCTTCCATTGTGCCGCGACGGTGTGTAACGCAAATAAACTGGGTATTAAAGTCAGATGAACGCATATAGTCGGCAAAGCGTTCAACGTTAATATCATCAAGTGCGGTATCAACCTCATCCAAAAAGCAGAACGGCGGTGCGCTTACACGCATAATTGCAAAGTAAATTGAAAGCGCAATAAGTGCTTTTTCGCCACCCGAAAGACCGTCCAAGCTAGGAACGTTTTTGCCGGGTAATTTGCAGTTAATATCAATACCACTTTCCAAAATATTTTCAGGGTCGGAAAGTGAAAGACTTGCACTACCGCCGCCGAAAAGTTCGGTAAAGGTTTTAGAGAAGTTTTGACTGATTTTTTCAAAACCAACGGCAAAGATTTCCTGCATTTGTGAGGTTAACTGATTAATAAGCTTTTGAAGTTGAGCGCGTGAAGCTTCAACGTCATTAATTTGTTCGGACAAGAAATTATATCTTTCGCTAACTTCTTTATATTCTTCAATAGCCGAAACGTTAACGTTACCAAGTGCGCGAATCTTATTTTTAACTTCAACAAGTGTCTTTTTAGCGGCAGCGGGATTTTCAATTTCAATGCCAATTTTTTCGGCTTCACTGCGTGTTAGTTCGTATTCATCATAAAGGCGTCTGATAACGTCGTCATATTCACGCATCATAACCTCTTTGCGTTCGGTAAGACGAGCGAGCTCACCACCAATTTGTTCACGCTTTAAGGTATTCTCGCGTTCACTGTTACGAAGTTCAACACCGAATTTTTCGGTTTGATTACGCTTTTCGATAAATTCTTGAATGTTCTTTTCGCTTTGTTCAATTTTAGCCGAAGCATCACCAATATTATCTTCAACAACCGAAATTTCTTGATTTAAGTTTTCGTTTTTGAACTGTAAAGCGGCAATTTCACTGTCAATAGTAACGCTACGCTTTGCGCGGTCGTTAATCAAATCTTCAAGCGCTTTTGCTGAAAGAGTAAGCGATTCAATATCTTTTTGCGCTTCGATTACAGAAAGCTTAACTTCGGTAATATTATTAGCCAAATTTTCACGAACAGTGTTAAGGTTATCCCTAGCACCCGACATTTTATCAATTTTAGCTTGAATTTCTGCCTTTTGCGCTTCAACCTCGGTAATTTCCTTTGCGGCCTCAACAGATACGTTTTTAAGTTCTTCAAGCTTTTGATTACCTGCAGTTTGTTCGTCGGTAAGTTGTTTAAGTGAAAGCTTTACGCTATCTCTTAAATCGCCTATACGCTTAAGCTCGGCAACTGCGCGAATCTTATCTTCATTGGCAGTCAAAATATCGGCTTTAATAGCGGTAATATCCGCCTCAACCTCTGCCAAAGAATTTTGTGCTTCATTAAGCTTTTTAGAAAGGTCTTCACTCTTTGATTTAAGGGTGGTAACCTCGTTTTCAATATTAATAATATCGTTACCACGGCTTAAAATACCCGAATTCTTAATAACCGAACCACCGGTAAGCGAACCACCGGGGCTTACAACCTGACCGTCGAGTGATACTACCTTAATTCTATAACCGAATTTTTTGGCAATAGCAACAGCGCAGTCAATATCTTCAGCAACAACACAAGCTCCCAAAAGATATTTAACGATTTCATCATACTTCTTATCGTTTTTAACAAGGTCACTTGCGATACCTACGTAACCGAGCATATCTTCAAAGCCGTGTTCCTTAAATTCACGTGATTTAATGGTTTGTACGGGTAAGAATGTAGCGCGGCCTGCCTTATTACTTTTAAGGAAGTTAATAGCCGCTTTTGCATCTGCTTCGGTTTCGGTAATAATGTTTTGAATTGCATTATTAAGCGCAGTTTCAATAGCAAGCGAATACTTACTTTCAACCGAAATAAGCGAAGAAACAGGACCGCAAATACCACGCAAAATACCTGTTTCGGCTTTTGAAACAACAAACTTAACCGAATGTGCAAATCCGTCCATATTATTTTGCAAATCACGAAGAATTTGCACACGGCGGTTTTTGGCTTCGATATCAAGATTTACTGTATCAAGCTCTTGCTTTAAGCTATCAACAGTTTGTACCTTTGAAGCAAGGCGCATTTCATAACCCTTAAGTGAGTTATTATAGCCATCTACCTTTTCTTCAATATCGGTTAATAGCTTTTCAATTTCAGTAAACTCACCGCTTAATTTTTCGATTTCGCTTTGTCTACCCACAATAAGGTCAGCCGAAACACCGCGGCGGGCTTCAATTTCACTTATTGCAGTTTCAGCAGTAACAAGTTTTACACGCATATCCGAAGATTTTGCGGTAAGTGTATTAAGCAAACGAATTTCGTTTTCAATCTTGCGACTGTTAGAATCGGTTTCGCTTAAAAGCTCAGTAAGTTCAGTTTCTAACGCGTGAAGTTTTTCTTCAAGCTCTGCCTTTTTAGCTTCAATAACCTTAACTTCATTATTTTTATTTTCAATTTCAGTCAAAGCATCACTATCTGAACTTAAAAGTGAATTCTTTTCATCTTTAAGGCGCAAAATACTTTCTTCATTGTGCTGAATATCATTTTTAAGCACAGTGATAACACCGTTTGATTTAACAATTTCTTCACTTATTGAAGAAATATTTAAGCGCTCACCTTCAATATCCGAAGTAAGCTTAGCAAAAAGCGAAGTGTTTTGCTCGGTCTTACGGTCAAAGTCCTCAAGCATTTGTTCGATTTCTTTATACTGCGCTTCGGCAACCATTATTTTGCTTTCTTGATTTCGGAGCGCTTCTTTTGAATTATTAAGTGTATAAAGCCAAAGACCAATTTCAAGTTCTTTCTTTTCTTCACTGAGCTTTAAGAACTTTTCAGCTTTTTTGCTTTGCTCCTCCAAGGGACCAACGCGTGCTTCAAGCTCGTCAACTATATCGTGAAGACGCAAAAGATTATCCTGCGCTGCAGCAAGCTTTCTTTCGGCTTCAATCTTACGATAACGGTATTTTGAAATACCTGCCGCTTCTTCAAAAATATCGCGGCGTTCGTTAGATTTTGAACTTATGATATTATCAATTTTACCTTGACCAATCATTGAATAACCGTCTCGGCCAAGACCGGTATCCATAAATAATTCGTGAATATCCTTAAGACGAACAGACACATTATTTATAGCATATTCACTTTCGTGCGAACGATAGTATCTACGGGTAATAGATACAAAATCGTTATCAAAATTCAAAGAACGGTCAGTATTATTAATATTAAGGGTAACTTCACAAAAACCATGAGGACGACGAGTTTCAGTACCGCCGAAAATAACGTCTTCCATTGACTGACCACGAAGACTTTTGGTAGATTGCTCACCCAAAACCCAACGCACAGCGTCCGAAATGTTACTCTTACCACTGCCGTTAGGGCCTACAACCGCAGTTATACCCTTGCCGAACTTCAAAACTGTTTTATCCGCAAAGGATTTAAAGCCCTGAATTTCAATCGAACTTAACAGCATTTATAACACTTCCCTTTCTATTCTAAAATCCAAATCTTTTAAACTGTCATCGGCTTTAACAACACAGTCAAAGCCACGCTTTTTAAGATATAATAAATTACTTTTTCTTTGACCCGTCATTTTGGAAATATATCTTGAATTAACGTAAATAATGTATTTTCCTTCGGTAAAAAGATTACCTATAACCCTTGAAAGCATTATTTGTGAATAACAAAGCTCGGCAAATGCGGGATGCCAAGGCCCTGCAACAAACGACCCTTCTTCGATAGAGTGAAGACCCAATCTAATAACCTTAATACCTGCGCGTGTTAATTGTAAATACAATTTACTTGCAAGTTTTACTGCATCACCCAAGGATTGGGGTTCATAAATTTTATCAAGATATAATGCCTCTAAATCGGTATCTTTTAAAACTATTGTCGGGTAAATTCTTACTGTATCGGGCGCAATTTCAATAATTTTTTGAACTGTACGAAGCGCTGAATCATCATCGTCACCGTAAAGACCCGTCATTATTTGGAGCCCTAATTCGAAGCCGTGCTTTTTAATAAGCATGGATGCTCTTTCAACATCTTTTGCAGTATGTCCACGGTTATTTTTCTTAAGTACGCGGTCATTAAGTGACTGCGCGCCAAGTTCGATTGCAGTAACACCGTAAGATTTTAAAAGCATTAAAATTTCATCATCAATCGCATCGGGACGGGTCGAAATACGTATACCCGAAATAATACCAACGTTTACGTAACCCGAAGCAGTTTCTAAAAGTGACTCCATATAACCGCGGTTAATTGCGGTGAAGCTACCGCCAAAAAATGCAATTTCGGTAGTTTTGGGGTCATAATTCTTTGAAGAAATTGCCTCTTTAACTGCTTTTTCAACATCTTCGGGATGTGGCGCTGTATGTGTACCCGTAATATGCCTTTGATTACAAAAACTACATTTATTAGGGCAACCGATATGCGGTACAAAAACCGAAATATTTGAATGTGTTTTACTCATATTTGGGCACCCATAAGCTTAAGCGCTTCTTTAGCAGCCATTTGTTCGGCTTGTTTCTTGCTCTTTCCTGTGCCTTTGCCGATAATATTCGAATTAAGTTGAACAGCAACCTCAAAAACCTTGTTATGGTCGGGACCGCTTTCACCGATTAAATGATAAGTAACACTTTCTTCGGGATTTCTTTGAATAATCTCTTGAAGTGCGGTTTTATAATCCTTAAACACATCATCGTCTCGATGCTTAAGTTCGGGTAAAACGTAGCGCAAAACAAAACGTCTTGCTTCCTCCATACCGCCGTCAAGATAAATTGCGGCAAGTACAGCTTCAAAAGCGTCGGCTAAAATCGAATCTCTTTCTCTACCGCCGCCTTTTTCTTCACCTTTGCCCAAACGCAAAAATTCACCAATACCAATTTCGCGCGAAAAAGCGCAAAGTGACTTTTCACAAACAAGCGAAGCGCGAAGCTTGGTTAATTCGCCTTCTGGAATTGATTTGAAATTTTCAAACAAATATGATGCCACGATAACCGAAAGCACCGAATCGCCCAAAAATTCAAGGCGTTCGTTAGAGGTAACACCGCCGCGCACCTCGTTAGCATAGGAAGAGTGATTAAGCGCATTTTCCAAAAGCTTTACATTATTAAATTTGTAATCAAGTTTATTTTGTAAAACTTCCATTTTAACTTTCCTTTAACCGTTTACTTCTTCTAAAGATTTTGTAATATTTTCAATTACGTTATTTTGTGTAAATAAAACTGCCTGCTTTATAGCATTTTTAATTGCTTTAGCATCAGAATTACCGTGTGCTTTGATAACAGGTTTTCTAACACCTAAAAGTGGCGCACCGCCAACTTCAGAAGAATCCATCATACTCTTAAGTGAATATAAATCCTTCTTTATAACCAAAGCCGCAAGTTTGTTTTTTAAGCTCTTATAAAGCGCGTTTTTAACTAGCTTAAAGAATGTCATAGCGGTACCTTCAATAAGCTTTAAAGCAATATTACCTGTAAAACCATCGGTAACGATAGCATCACAAACACCCTTTGGCATTTCGCGTGATTCAACGTTGCCAACAAAGTTAATGGGGGCTTCCGATAAAAGCTTGTACGCTTCTTTTTGAAGTTCGCCACCCTTACTATCTTCAGTACCAATATTTAAAAGACCGATTGTTGGATTTTCTTTACCCTCAACACCCTTTAAATAAGCCGAAGCCATAATACCAAACTGGCAAAGCATTTCGGGGCGACATTCAGCATTAGCACCCATATCTAAAAGCATATAGTGACCATCGGGTGAAGGTATCATACCTGCCAATGCAGGGCGTTTAATACCCTTTATACGTTTAACGATAAATGTACCGCCAACAACAACTGCACCTGTTGAACCGGCTGATACAAAAGCGTCTGCTCTATCCTCCGCCAGTTCATTAAATGCCAAAGCCATTGAAGATTCCTTATGCGCCTTCAAAAGACTTGTGGGCTCGTCGTGCATATCAATAACATCTTCGGTATGAATAACAATAAGCTGACCGAAGAACTTTAATTTATTTTCATCAATAACCTTTTCAATTTCGAGTTTATTACCTGTAAGGGTAATTTCTACCTCATTTTCAAGTGAAGCAATAGAAGCGCCTTTAACGATTTCAAGTGGTGCATTATCGCCACCGAAAGCATCTACAACAATACGCATAATTAAAACTCCTTTTCACTGAACCACGAAAGTGAGCGCTCTGATAAAGCCATATATCTTTCGCGTTTATCTCTTATATGGGGTGTAAGCTCAGGTATAATGCCAAAATTAGCGCCCATTGGTTGAAAATTAGCAACACTTTCATCGGTTATGTAACCGAGTAGAGCACCAATCATTGTATATTGGGGTAAAATAATCGGTTCGACTTCATTTAACTTTGCCACAGCGTTTAGACCCGCAACAATACCGCTTGCGGCAGATTCCATATACCCTTCCACGCCCGAAAGCTGACCCGCAAAGAAAATATTACCGTTTTCCTTAAGGGATAAATCTTTATTTAAAATGCGTGGTGAATTTATAAACGAATTACGGTGCATAACACCATAACGCATAAATTCCGCATTCTGGAGACCGA
>JAZQWD010000035.1:0-8142 GCA_045632165.1 Acutalibacteraceae bacterium
TTTCTTGCGTTATTGTGATCCGCACAACGATAAAGAATTTGCTTCTAAAGAAGCGCTTGAATATTGGTGTCCCGTTGACTGGTATAACGGTGGTATGGAACATACTACACTTCACCTTTTATATAGCCGTTTCTGGCATAAGTTCCTTTATGATATTGAGGCAGTACCTAATGCTGAGCCCTATGCTAAGCGTACAAGCCACGGTATGATTTTGGGCGAAAACGGTGAAAAGATGTCTAAGTCACGCGGTAACGTTGTAAATCCTGATGAGATTATTAATGATTACGGCGCTGACACAATGCGTGTATACGAAATGTTCATCGGTGACTTTGAAAAGGCAGCACCTTGGAGTATGTCATCAATTAAGGGTAGTAAGCGTTTCCTTGATAAGGTTTGGGCTATGCAGGATATTTTAACCGATGAAAGCGGTTATCGTGCCAATATCGAAGCTGAAATGCACCGCACCATTAAAAAGGTTACCGAAGATATTGAAGGCCTTAAGATGAATACCGCTATTGCAACGCTTATGGCACTTATGAATACAATTAACGCAACAGGTGCGGTTACAAAGGATGAATATAAGACTTTCATTATTCTTTTAAATCCCTTTGCGCCACATATTACTGAAGAACTTTGGGAAATTTGCGGCTTTGACGGTATGCTTAACCAAACTGAATGGCCTAAATTTGACGAAGCAAAATGTGTTGATGCAACTGTTGAAATCGTTGTTCAAATCAACGGTAAAATCCGCGCACGTCTTAATGTTGCAGCTGATATTTCTGCAGCTGATGCAATTGCACTTGCAAAGGCAGAAACTGCCATTTCTAATGAGATTTCAGACAAGACAATAGTTAAAGAACTTTATGTTCCGAAAAAACTCGTAAATATTGTTGTAAAATAACTCATTTATTAAAAGTTTTTGTTGCATTTTTTGGCAAAGTGTGTTATTATATAAAATGCTTATTTATCATTGGAGGTGAAATTATGAGCGCACTTGAATATATTGTTGGCGCAGTGGTTATTTTGGTATCTTTGGCAATTACTTTTATTGTCCTTTTCCAACAAGGCCGTCGTGCCGGTATTAACGGCGTTATCTCCGGTGGTGCTGATACTTTCTTGTCAAAGACTAAGGCAAGAACATGGGATGCAAGATTAGCTCGTATGACTAAATACTTTGCTATCGCATTCTTCGTATTAGCAATTGTTGCAAATATCATTGCACTTTATCAATAAGAAGGTTTTCCTTTTTATACAATAAAAATTACCCCTGCTATTTTGGTGGAGGGAGGGAATATAATGAGTCAAGTTAGAATTAAAGAAAATGAATCACTCGATAACGCTTTACGTCGCTTTAAGAGACAAACCGCAAAAGACGGTGTAATTCAAGAAGTACGTAAGAGAGAACACTATGAAAAACCCTCTGTAAAGCGTAAGAAGAAGTCGGAAGCTGCTCGTAAAAGAAAGTTCCGCTAATATTAGGTGATGAAGGCGGTTGTTTCTCAACCGCCTTTTTTTAATCTTATGAGGTAAAAAAATGTTTTTAAAACCGAAAATTAAACTTGAAAAAGTTACAGATATAACTATTGATATTTTAAATAAATACGGTATTAAAGCGCTTATTTTAGACGTTGATAATACACTTTCAACCCATCACGGACAAGTTCTAACCGAAGGTCTTCCCGAATGGCTTGATTTAATGCGCCAAAATGGTATTAAAATGACCGTTTTATCAAATTCAAACTCAAAACGTTTAACCCCTTTTGCTCAAAAAATCGGTCTTGATTTTATTTCATTAGGGCTTAAGCCGTTGCCGTTTGGTTATTGGCGTGCATTAAAGCGTCTTGGTACAAAGAAAAATGAAACTGCTATAGTTGGCGACCAACTTTTTACCGACGTTATGGGTGGCAATTTCGTGGGTGTTAAAACCGTTTTATTGACACCAATTAAGCTTGAAACCTCACTTCGCTTCCGTTCCAAGCGTAGGGTAGAGCGTTTTGTTATGAAAAAACTTAATATAGTTAATACGGAGGAATAATATGTCTGCTAAATTTGGTCCTGCAGGTACAGGTGACGATTTTAAAGCAAAGGGCTTTAAATCAAGTCTTCAGGTGCCCAATTATCTTGTTAATATGGGGCTTGACCATTTTGAATATCAATGCGGCAGAGGTGTCAACATAGGTCTTGATAAGGCGGCAGAGCTTGGCAAAATCGCTAAGGAGAATGGTATAACCATTTCACTTCACGCACCTTATTATATTTCTATGTCTTCAATTGAAGAAGAAAAACGCCTTAATTCGGTTAATTATATTTTATCATCTGCACGTGCAGTTAAAGCAATGGGCGGTGACCGAATTATAGTTCATACCGGTTCTTGCGGTAAAATTTCGCGCGAAGAAGCATTATCGCTTGCTATTGATACTATGAAGCTTGCACAAAAAGCGCTTGATGATGAAGGATTATCGGATATTCATATTTGTCCGGAAACAATGGGCAAGGTTAATCAGCTTGGTACACTTTACGAAGTTCTTGAACTTTGCAAAATTGACGAAAGAATTATTCCTTGTATTGATTTTGGTCATTTAAATGCGCGTGATTTGGGTGTTTTGAAAGAAAAGAATGATTTTGAAAAGATTTTTCTTGAAATTAAAAACCAATTAGGCAGTGACAGATTAGAAAACTTCCATTCGCATTTTTCAAAAATTGAGTATACAACAGGTGGCGAAAAACGGCATTTAACATTCGAAGATATGGTTTACGGGCCTGATTATGAACCTGTTATGGAATTGGTGGCTAAGTACAATTTAAGCCCGACATTTGTTTGTGAATCAGCGGGTACACAAGCAGAAGATGCAAAGAAAATGAAGGATTATTATTTATCCCTTTAATTAAGGAGAGATTTTATGATTTGGCATAGCGCCTCAAAAGAGGATGTTTTAAATCATTATAGCGTTGATGCGGCATTTGGTCTTGCTAACGGTGTTGCAACCGAAAAGCAAGAAATATACGGCAAAAATATCGTTACTAATAAAGAAAAACCGTCACTTATAAAAAGGTTTTTCGGTGAATTTACAAAAACGGGTATTTTGCTTATCGTTTTATCGCTTATCTACTTTTTTATTGCGAATAGTTATGATAGCAAAACCGCTTATTTTGGTTTTTTGGTTATTGCGCTGGTAATTGCTAATGCTTTGGTTTCGGCTTTCCATTTGTTTGATTGCGAAAACACTTTAGATGATATTAAACAAACTACCAACCCGTCTGTAAAGGTGTTGCGTGACGGTATCGTTAAAAATGTTAGTTCGGTTGAGCTTGTTCCCGGCGATATTATGATATTGCAGGAGGGCGATTATATTTGCGCCGATGCCCGTGTTATTGAGGCGACTGAATTTCGTTGTAATGAAGTTTCATTGAGCGGTGAAGAAGTGCCTGTTGATAAATCGGCTGACATTATTTTAGATGATATTACACCTATTGAAATGCGTTCAAATATGGTTTATGCTTCCACAACCGCCGTTCATGGTACCGCAAAAGCAGTTGTTGTTGCTACTGCGCTTGGCACAGAAGCAGGCAAAAGTATTGCCATTAACGAACAGATCGGCGCAACAACAATGCCGATGCAAAACGAACTTAATATTATTTCAAAGCTATTTAATATAGTTATACTTTGCATAAGTATTTTGGTGTTTATATTATCAATTATAAATAACTTTAAATCTACCGATCCATTCGCACTTGTTACAGTAACCGCACTTTTAAACTCAGCGGCGCTTGCTTTTGCTGCAATGCCTGAGGGACTGAGAGCAATTTCTAAAATAGTTATTGCTGTTGGTACAAAGCGAATTTTAGGCAAAAAGATTATTTTTAAAGATAGCAAATCTCTCGAAATGCTCGGCAAGACTGACGTTATTTGTGCTGATAAAACAGGTGTATTCACACAAGATAAAATGGTTTTAGAAAGCATTTATGACGGCAAAAAGCGTTTGGATTTATCAAATGGTTTTGTAGATGATACTGCTTCGGTAATTTTAAACCTTGCTGCGGCTTGTCATACACTTGAAAATGACACCACTGAAAATGCGATTGCGGTGGCTTGCCAAAAGTATAATTATAAGGGTGAAGCTGAAATTAGCACCCTTTTCCCAAAACTTGCAACTATTCCTTTTGATTCGCTACGTAAAACAATGACAATTATCACACTTATTAACGAGCAACCTGTTGCTATAGTTAAAGGTGCACCCGAAATTGTTGTTCGTAACTGTAGTGATTGTGATAGTGAAAAAATCCTAAAGATGAATGATGAAATGGCATCCGAAGGGCTTCGCAACGTTGCTATTGCTATTAGACGTCTTGACGAAATTCCCGCTAACCCCCAAGCTGACGAGGTTGAATGTAATTTAACCTTTGTTGGTATTTTGGGATTAAGCGAGCCGATTCGTGAAGAAATTTACGAAGATATAAAAATGTGTAACGACGCTAAAATCAAGGTTGTTATGGTTACGGGGGACAGCTTGCAAACCGCTGTTAATATTGCGGAAAAAATTGGTCTTATTTCAGATAAATCAGAAGCCATTACAGGCGCAGAAGTTGATGAAATGACTGATGAAGAACTTTATGAAAATATTGGTAAATATTCGGTATTTGCGCGTATTTCACCCGCTCATAAGTTGCGTATAGTAAAGGCATGGCAATCTAAAAAAATGATTGTTACTATTACGGGTGACAGTTTAGAGGATGCTGAAGCACTTGCTATTGCCGATATAGGTTGTGCTATTGGTAAATTTGGCACAGACGTTGCAAAGGGTAATGCAAACGTAATCATTTTGCGAAATAACTTTGGCTTAATTGTTCACGCAATTAAAGAAAGCCGTGGTATTTTCGGTAATATAAGAAAGACAGTTCGCTATTTGTGTAGCTGTAATTTGGCTGAACTCTTGTTATTGTTTATTGGTGCTTTTTTCACTAAATCTCCAATATTAATTGCGGCGCAGCTTTTACTTATTAACGTATTAACTGACTGTGCACCCGCTATTTCATTCAGTATGGAAGAAGCCGAAAAATCGGTTATGAAGACCGAAACGGCAGAACTTGAAGATAAGCTTTTAACGGTAAATTCGTTTATTAAAATTGTTTTACAAAGCTTGTTTATTGTATTGCCGTCGATACTTTCTTATATACTTGGTATGGCGCTTGTTAGTCCTATCGTGGGTACTTCAATGGCATTTGTAACTTTAGGTATTGCACAGCTTTTACATTGTTTTAATTCTAAGCTTGAAGCAAGCATTTTCAGTAAACGTGTTTTTAGCAACCGTTTTATGAATTTATCAGTATTTACTACTGTATTTATAATTATATTCTTGGTATTTACACCTGTTGGCTTTGCTTTTGGATTAACAATTTTAAAATTATGGCAATTTGTTATTGCGTTTGTACTAGCGCTTTTAGTAGTTCCGTTTTGCGAACTTTTAAAGCATTTTTATAAATAATATAAAATAAAAGCTCCCAGTCAAATGACTGGGAGCTTTTGCGTTTAAATTTAAATTACGTATCCGCCGTTTACGCCGATAACTTGTCCTGTGATGTAATCAGCTTCATCACTTGCAAGGAAAAAGATGGTGTGTGCAACTTCTTCGGCAGTGCCCATTCTTCCAAGCGGAACCGTTTCTACAAAATCATTAAGTTCTTCAACAGTTAGGTTTTGGTTCATTGCGGTTTCAATTATGCCCGGTGCTACAGAGTTTACGGTAATACCACAAGGAGCAAGCTCTTTTGCTAATGCTTTTGTAAGACCAATTACACCTGCTTTTGAAGCGCTGTATGCAACCTCGCACGAAGCACCAACCTGACCCCACATAGAGGATACATTGATAATTTTGCCTGCTTTTTGATTAATCATAACCTGTGCAGCAGCTTTGCAACAGTTGAAAGTTCCTTTTAAATTGATATCAATAATTCGGTCAAAATCAACCTCGTCAGTTTCGGTTATAAGACCTTCAAAAGCAACACCTGCATTGTTAACAATAACGTCAACTCTACCATATTTATAAAGTGTTTCTTTTATAAGTAATTCGGCTTCCAAACGGTTTGCAACGTTTGCTTTAATCGGTGTTACCGAAAAGCCATGTTGTGAAAGTGAACGAGAGAGTAGGGAAGCGGACTCGTATGAGTTATTGTAATTTAGTACAACGTTATAACCCTTTTGTGCAAATAAAATTGCGGTTGCAGCGCCTATGCCTTTTGAAGCGCCTGTAATAATTGCTGTTTTTTTCATATAATCATCTCCTCAAATAATATAACATATTTTTACAAAAAAATAAAGAGTAATTTTCACAATAAATTGGGTTTACATAATAGGGTAAAATCAACATATTGTATGGTTTACATAAATAGTTAACATAACATTTGGAGATGGTTAAATTTGTGGTTGACATAAATCTAAAAGTATAGTATAACTATAATACACCCTTTTTATGGGTGGTTTTTACTCTATTTTGATTATTTTAAAGTGCGCTGTTTTTGTTAAAAGTTTACATAATTTTATACATTTGTTAACATAATTTTTTTAAAAATTGTGTTTCTTGGTTTAAGTTTTGTGGCATATCTTGTCCACTTTTTGCATAATGTTTCTTAAAAGGAGATGTTATTATGCAACGTGGACGTGTACTAAATTTTTCAAAATATCGGTTTTTAGAATTCTTGAAATCAAACTTATATTTGCTTATGGGTTTCTTGTTTTTAAGCATAGGTGCGATTCTTGGGCTTGTGATTTTTGATGATTTTAAACCGATTACTAATTTTATTAAAGAATTTTTTGAAGGTTACATATCCTTACGGCAAAACGGTTCATTTTTAAAAATAACCTTGCTTTCGTTTTTAAATTCAGCCCTAATTTTTATGGTTTTATTTTTAGCGGGTGCTTCACTTTTCGGTGTTGTTACAGTGCCGCTAACCTTACTTTTTTGCGGTGGATTTTATGGTTCGGCGGTTGCTTATCTTTATGCGGAATTTGCACTTAAGGGTGTTGCCTTTAACGCGGTTATTTTTCTTCCGTCAAGTTTAGTATTTTTGTTGTTTTTGGTTTTTGCTTCAAGGTTTTCAATGTTTTATTCGGTTGAACTTGCGCGACTAACTTTACCAAATTCAATACAAGGTGATTTGTTTTTACAGTTTAAGGATTATTCAATAAAGTTTTTGCTTTTAACTATTGGAAGTTTATCAGCTGCGTTAATTGATGGATTAACAGCAACAAGTATGTTAAGATTTTTCGAATTTTAAATTATAGAGGAGGTGCAATTATGAAAAAGCATATTACGGCTTTTAAGCAGTATTTAACAGATGAAAAAAAGTCATCCGGCAATACTGTTGAATCATATATCCGTGATATAACACAGTTTTCTGAATATTGCACTTCTATAAAGGTTAACTCAATTCAAAAGGTCAAAACCGTTACAGTTAACAATTATCTTGATTACCTTGCAAAGCAGGGTAAATCTGATGCGACAAAAGCAAGAATTACTGCATCACTTCGTGCTTTTTTTAGATATCTTGTCAGTATTGGTGCTGTAAGTGAAAACCCTGTTACTGCGGCTAATAAAAGCAAGGTGGCTAAAAAATTACCCGGTGTACTTGATTCTGCTGATATTGTAAAACTTTTGTCACAACCTTCGGGTGATGATTATAAATCAATTCGCGACAAGGCAATGCTTGAACTTTTATATGCAACCGGTATTAAGGTTTCGGAACTTTTAGAGCTTCGTGTTTTTGATTTTAATATGCAAATCGGTATTTTGCATTTAAGAAGCGGTAAAAAAGAAAGAATTATTCCAATTTATCCAGCTGCAGTAAGGTCGGTTAGTGAATATCTTGTAAACGTTCGACCTGCGATTGTGTTAGAGCCCGAACAGGACAAGCTTTTCACTAATATGAACGGTCAGCCAATGTCTCGACAGGGTTTTTGGAAGCTAATTAAACACTATGCTGATGAAGCGGGAATACAAGAAGAAATAACTCCTCATACGCTTCGCCATAGCTTTGCGGCTCATCTTTTGGAAAATGGCGCAAAGCTTCAAGATATTAAAGAAATGTTGGGTCACAGTGATATTTCTTCAACTCAAATTTATGCACAGTACATAAAAAGTAAATATA
>JAZQWD010000036.1:0-11115 GCA_045632165.1 Acutalibacteraceae bacterium
TTATACACTTTCAGTTCCGCAGTACTTCATTTTCTCAAAACTTGGTATTGTAGATACATATTGGGTATATATTTTACCTCAGCTTGCCGGTACTTTGGGTGTATTCCTTATTAAGCAGTACATTGAAGGTTACGTACCCGACGCGCTTATGGAAGCCGCTAAAATTGACGGTGCGGGTTATAGTAGAATTTTTTGGCAAATTATTATGCCGATTATTAAACCCGCTTGGCTTACGGTTTTACTTTTTGCTTTCCCTGCAATTTGGGGTGCAATTCCTAACGGTACAATCTTTAATGAAGAGCTTAAAACTCTTCCGCAAATTGTTACTCAAATTACCGCTGGCGGTACTGCACGTGCAGGTAGCGCAATGGCTGTTACCACGATTATGATGATTCCCCCTGTAATTGTTTATTTGATTTCACAAAGCAACGTTGTTGAAGCAATGAGCAGTGCAGGTATTAAAGATATGTAAAGGAGCGAGTAAAGTGTTAAAGAAAACAGTTCGTTTTTTAGCCGTGTTTTTGATAATCGCTTGTCTTGCTTCTATGACGTTTGGTGTTGCAGCGGCTACACAAGTACCGTTTGAAAGCTACACCTATTGGGAGGATATAAGCGAACAAAGAAAACCTGTTTATAGCCGTCCGATGTATCAAACCGATAAGGTTATAGATGCATTTTCATTAGGTATAAAAGCTTTCGACACCATTAACGACGTTTATTCTGACGGCAAGAACGTTTATATTCTTGATAAAATGTCTCGCATTATAATGCTTGACAGCGATTATAACCTTGTTAAAGAAATTGGCGAGGTTTCCGATAAAGACGGTAAAACTTATAACTATTCCAACGCTATGAGTGTTTACGTTCATACTGACGGAACAATCTTTATTTCCGATACCGATAATCAAAGAGTGCTTCGTATTGATACTGACGGAAATTTGATTGATTTATACGGTGTCCCCGTATCACCGCTTATTCCTAAGGATTTTGTTTATAAACCCTTAAAAGCGGTTATGGATTCTCACGGTTATTTATATGTATTAAGCGACGGTTCATATTATGGTGCGCTTTTATACGCGCCAGATAAAAGCTTTACAGGTTTTTATGGCGCAAATAACGTAACAACAGGTATTGCCTCTACACTTCAAGGTATTTTGGAACGTGTTTTCCCGAATAACGTTAAGAAGGGTGCAAGCGTTAGAAAACTTCCGTATTCGTTTGTTGATATTGTAATTGACAGTAACGACTTTATTTTCACCGCTACAGGTAAAACCGATACTTACGATCGTAAGGGTCAAATTAAAAAGCTTAATCCCGGTACAGGTAACAATATCCTCAATTCTGAAGCAGTAAACTTTGTCGACGATGAGTTTAATACAACGTTTAATAACGGTACTAATCTTGAGCAGGATATTGTAGGTCTTGAAGTAACCGATAACGGCTTTGTTTTTGCTATTGAATCACAGTTCGGTAAGGTATTTCTTTATGACCGTTCTTCAAGAATGTTAACCTCATTCGGTGGCGGTTTAGGACAGGGTACACAGGACGGTACGTTCGTTGCCGCAACTGCAATAGCGCTTAACGGTACTGATGTTTTGGTAAGCGATAAGCTTAAAAATACTGTAACGGTATTTAAAACTACCGAATTTGGCGAAAAGGTAATGGGACTTATTGATATTACCCTGGATGGTAAATATCTTGAAGCTCAAGAAGGTTGGAAGGAAGTTATCGCACTTGACCGTAATTTCCAACCTGCATACAGTGCTCTTGCACGTGCCGAACTAACAAACGGTAATTATAAGGCCGCTATGGACCTTGCACGTGAGGGTTACGACCGTGAAACCTATTCCTTGGCTTTTGAATTTTACCGCAAAGGTCTTTTAGAAGATTATTTCTGGGTTATTTTCCTTTTGGTAGTTGTGATTGCCGCTACAGGTGTTGTATTCTACTTTGCAGTGATTAAAAAGGAAAAGCAAATTATTAAAAACAAACAGGTAAGATTGATGTTAAAAACGCTTACACATCCATTCCTTACCTTTGAAGAAATTAAAGAAAAGAAACAGGGTTCACTTATAATTTCAGTAATCCTTATCGCACTTTTCTACATAACCGCAGTAATGCAGGTTTTGTGCGGTGGATTTATGTTCACACAATACGACCCTGCAAGCTTTAATTCGCTTTGGGTATTGGTAAGAAGCGCAGGTCTTGTTCTTCTTTTCGTAATTAGTAACTGGATGATTTGTACACTTTTACAAGGTAAAGGTACAATGCGTGAAATCTTAATTGTTACAAGTTATAGCTTATTACCTATAATTATTGAGCGCTTTGTTCGCATACTTCTCACCAACGTTTTATTACCGACCGAAGCAATGTTCTTAACAGGTCTTGATGCTGTGGCTATTGGCTTTGCAATATTCCTTATTATTGTCGGTTTAATGAAAATTCACGATTTTGAAATGTTGCGTCTAGCTGGCACAGGCCTTTTAAGTATTGGCTGGATGGCTGTTTTGGTATTCCTTATTATATTAGTAGGAATGTTAGTTCAGCAAATGGGCGGTTTCATTTTAACCGTATTCTTAGAACTTATTTCGTAGTAAAGGAGGAATTGTTTTTGAAATGGCAAAAAAGCTTATCTATGATATGTACTGCCGCTATGATAATCACTGCGTTTGCAGGTTGTTCATCAGATAAAAAAGAAATTAAAAAGAATTCCTTCAATTCTGAAGTTGAATCAACAGTAATAGATGATAAATTTATTGCTGAAAACGATAATTTCAAGCTTGAACTTAACGAAGTTACAATGGGTGTAATTCTTACCGATAAAAATACAGGTATGGTTTACGGCACAAATCCCATTGATGAGGGCGGAATTAAGTATGACGAATTGGGTATGCCCATTAAGCGCCACCCTCAACTTGAATCGGTATTGTTTATTAAGTATCTCGATACGGAGAAGAATACTACAAGTGATATGATTTCTTACACCGGCGCAGTTTCAAGCGGAAGAACCGTTTTTGAAAAAGTGGAAAATGGTATTAAGATTGAATATTATTTTGACGATGCTGAAATTATGGTTCCTGTCACCTATACCTTAAATGATAAGGGTGTAGAATTAACCGTTAATCCAGAAGAAATTCAAGAAAATGATAATATGCTTATCACCGCATCGTTAGCACCTATGTTCTGTTCGGTTAAAAATGATGCGGACGGTTATTTGCTTTATCCTTCGGGCTCGGGTGCGTTAGTTTATGCAAAAGAAATATCGGCTCCCGGTGAAACCTATTCTGAAGAAGTTTACGGCACTGATATTTCTAAAGAAGTTTGGGATAAAACCTCAACAGGTAAACCCATACGTCTTCCTGTTTTTGGTGCAAAGTTTGGTGAACAGGCAATTTTCGGCATTATCGAACAGGGTGCTGAATCTTCACTTATTGATATGAAGGTGGGCGCAACATCAATCGGTTATTCGGCTGCTTACGTTACATATCAGCTTCGCGGTTTTACTGCTAATATTAAGGAACTTTATAACAACCGTTATTATAAAGGTGAGGTTTATGCAACACAGATGGTAAGCGCACCCTTAAAGGTTGGTTATTATCCTTTAGCAAATGAAGAAGCAAATTATAACGGTATGGCTAAGGTTTACCGCGATTATTTAAACGAAACCGTAGGTAAGGCAGAAAATGTTAAACCCTCAATCCTTGATATTACAATGGTTGGCGGTGCTATGATTGATAAATCCTTCCTTGGTATTCCTTATCAAACAATGTATGAAACTACAACATTGTCAGACGTAGAAACAATCATTAAGGATTTAAACAAAAATGGCATTAAGGTAACTAACCTTAATCTTTCTGGATTTACACAAAACGGTATAGACAGTAATAAACTTGGCGGTGGCTTTAAGCTTGATACCAAGCTTGGCAAAGTAAAACAGTTAACCGCAATTAGTAATGATTGTAAAAATAATGATACAAACCTTTTCTTTGATTTTGACATAGTTGCATTTAATAAGGGTGGTAATGGTTACAATACTTATTTCGATGCTGCAGTAAGAGCAAATAAAAAGGTTGCAAAGCTTTACAACTTTGATATTGCAGTTTGGGGTCGCGACGGTGATAGCGCATATTCAATTTTAGCGCGTGACCGTATTATCGACGCTGCAAACGATGCAATTAAAACTGCTGCGAAATGGAATATAGACATTGCATTGTCAACCCTCTCAAGCACTGCATATTCGGATTATACCGATAAAGTAAATACTGAATTTTATGCTAAAGGCGGTATGTCTAAGCAGGTAGCTGAGGTTTATGCAAACGCTAGAAAGAATAAACTTTCAATTCTTTCAAACGATGCGAATGATTATGCCGCTGCAGTTTCTAGCGTTGTTTTAAACGCACCTACAAGTTCAACAAAGGCATATCTCTTTGATGAAGATATTCCTTTCTATTCAATGGTAATGCGCGGTCGTACTGCAATTTCGGGCGAAAGTTTAAATCTTGCTATTAGCAGTAAAGCACAACTTTTACGCTCGGTTGAAAGTGGTGCAGGTCTTGCTTATACAATTACCAACAACTATTCAACACAACTTCTTGACTGTAATACTTCAGTTTTCTACAACAGTCTTTATAAAGATCTTAAAAAGGAAATTGCAGAAAACTATAAAATAGTTTCTGGCCTTTATGAAAAAATCGGTAACAGCGAAATCACTTCACACACTATTTTAGAAAACGGTCTTCGTGAAACGGTTTATTCAAACGGTGTTAAGGTTTACGTTAACTACCTTAATAAGGATTTAGAAACCGATTTTGGTATAATTAAGGCAGAAAGCTTCTTAGTAGGGGAGGCGAAGGCATGAAATTGAAAAAGAGAAAAGGCGGTATTGAACAAATCAAAAGCCGTTACGGTTGGTTGTTCATCTCTACTTGGCTTATCGGTGTTGTGCTATTTTTCGCAATTCCTATAATTCAGTCATTAATTTATTCGTTCTCGCAAATGACACTTACTGCTGATGGTGTAAACACCGTTTGGGTTGGTCTTAAAAATTACAATTACATTATTAATGAACATACAAGTTATTTGAATTGGCTAAGTAGATCAATTACAAGCTTTTTATATTCATTACCTATAATTGTAATTTTAAGTTTAATTTTGGCAATTCTTCTCAATCAAAAATTCCGTGGCAGACTTTTCTTCCGTGCCCTTTACTTTATGCCCGTTATCATTGCAACCGGTGTTGTAATTGATTTGATTTCGGGTATGGCGGGTGGCGATTTAACAAGTTCATCTGCCAACGAATCTGTATCAGGCGGTATGTTCAGCGTACAAGACATTGTCGCAATACTTGATTTGCCTGTTCAGGTTGCGGATTTTGTACAAAAAATAATCAGTAACATTTTTGACCTTATCTGGAACAGTGGTGTTCAGACAATTTTGTTCCTTGCAGGTCTTCAGTCAATACCCACTACGCTTTACGAAGCAAGTAAGGTTGAAGGCGCAACCAAGTGGGAGGAATTTTGGTTTATTACCTTCCCAATGCTTTCAAACGTTACTCTCTTAGTATTGGTTTACACAATGGTTGAAATTTTTGTAAGTAAGAGCACAGTGGTTGTGGCACATGTTTATGACCTTATGCGTGCCGCTGTTTACGATCAAACTTCTGCAATGATGTGGTTCTACTTCTTGTGTGTAGGCGCTGTTATGGGTCTTATTGTACTGCTTTATAAGAAGCTGTTACAAGACAGATGGTCTTAAGGAGGGGACTGAAAATGAGAGATATAAAATCAATTTCAGGTTCTTTGCTTAATAAGAACGCTGTTAACCACATAAAAAAAGAAACACCAAACATTGCAATGTTCATTTTCCGAATGGTTTTGCTTGTATCTATCGGTTTCGTAATTATTTATCCGCTTATTTATATGATAGTTACATCTTTAGTTAGCCGTAACGGTTTCTTTAACTCTACAAGAGTTTGGATACCCGAAGCAATCAGTCCGGTATTTAACTATAAAACCGCGATGGAGCTTATGGATTATGGCAAATCACTTTGGTCAACTATAAGATATGAAATGGTAAGCGCTTTGATTGAAGTTTGTGCTTGTTGTGTGACCGCTTACGGTTTTGCGCGTTTCAAGTTTAAATTCAAAGGTGCACTTATCGGTGTTTTGTTTCTTACAATTTTAGTACCGGATATGATGGTGCTAATTCCCCGAATGGCAAACTATTCACAAATGGATATTTTGGGAATTTTTGGTTTGCTTGATAAATTAACCGGCATTGATTTAAGACCTAACATTTTGGGTACAGAAGCGGCTTTCTATTTGCCGTCGCTATTCTCAATGGGTCTTCGTTCAGGTATTATGATATTTATCTATATGCAGTTTTTTGCAAGTTTTCCGAAAGAACTTGAAGAAGCTGCTTGGATAGATGGCGCAGGTCCTATTAAGACCTTCCTTAAAATAGCAGTTCCTTCATCAGGCGTTGCTATTACAACAGTTTTGGTTTTCTCACTTATTTGGCATTGGAATGATTTTCTACTTTGCTCAATGTATTTGAATAAAGAATACCCCTTGGCAATGCAGCTTAATTTGTTACCAACCAATCTTACAACAATGGGTTATTACTTAAACCCTGAAACACCTGAAACCTTGGCATTCCAAATGGCGGGTTGCGTACTTTTCGTAACACCTATGCTTATTATTTATATGATTTTACAGCGCAAGTTTATTGAAAGTATCGACCGCGTTGGTATTACAGGTTAATTATCGGTATTATTACCGAAATATATATAAAGGAGAAAAAAGTTATGTTTAACAAAACAACAAAGCTTATTGTTCGCGCTTTATGTCTTGTTCTTGTTGTGGTTATGGCTCTTGGCTGCATCGGCTGTAACGGGGACAAAGGCGGTTCGGGCGATAAGGGCGGCCCCAACAAGGGCGGCAACAGCAACGTAAATGCCGAAAAATATCGTGGCACAACCGTTGTTTACGCAACATGGAAAAACCCCTATCAAAATGAAGACGGTAAGGTTGTTGACGACTTCCAAAAGAAGTACGGCATCAAGGTTGAAATTGACATTACACCTCAATCTACCTACGTTCAAGAAATTGCAGGTAAAATTGCTGCAGGCGAATCTCCTGACATCTTCTTTGATAACTGCTTCTTCCCGGCATCAATTTCTTGCTTACAACCTATTGATGCAATGCAGTTAGACCTTACTGACGGCATTTGGGATAAAGGTATGCTTGAAATGTCAAAGCTTGGCGGCAAGTCATTCCTTGTAAACACTGTTGGTAATATTTGGGCGGAAGTTGACTGCCTCTTCTATAATAAGAAGATTTTTGCAGACAACAACATCACTACTCCCGAAGATTACGTTAAGGCAGGCAAGTGGAACTTTGCGGCACTTACCAAATGTATGAAGGACGTTAAAAACGCAGGTTACATCGGCGGTTATATCGACGTTCAATCACTTTTGGCTTCAACCGGTTCTGGTTTCTACAAGTATGAAAACGGTCGTTTTGCAAATGGCGTTAATCCTATGACAACTAACGTTATTAAGCAAATTTCACAGTGGGTAAGTGACGGTCTTATACGTGACCCCCGTGAATATAACCTTCTTCAAAACTTCACCAAGGGTAACTGCGGTATTGCTGTTACCAATGCTTATGGTATGAAGGCAACAGGTTATTTTGCAAATATGAATCCTAACGATGTTGGCTTTACTTACATTCCTCAGTATGATGATAGCAATAAGGCATACACCACAGGTCTTTTCCGTGGTTGGGGTCTTATTCGCGGTGCGAAGAACCCTGTAGCTGCAGGTGTCTTCCTTCGTTATTATCTTGATGCAGGTAACTACGACACTGCTTCTGCATTCATTAATAAGGATGCTCAAAACTTCTTCTTTAAATTAACATCCGGTGTTGATACTGCCGAAAAGAACCCTTACATGCTTTTAGGTATCACACAGCTTACCAGTGAAAATACCGATACTTATACCGGTATTTCAGGTATGGCTCCCGGTCAGGTAAGTGCACAAATTTCTGCTCTTAACAACAAGATTACAAGCAATTCTAAATTGCTTAATGAAGAACTTGACAAGCAATTAGCTTCTCTTGGTCTTAAGCAAGAATAATTTCAGACATTCGGAAGCACTAATGTCCGTGGTGTTTCCTGAACGCGTTTGTTTTGCGGACGGGCAAAAGTCTGTTCGCAAAACAAAAATATAAATTATTTTTTGAAAGGGGAAAAGTAGACATGAAAAAAGCTTTTTCTAAAAAATCCCTGGCATTCTTGCTTGCTTTAGCAGTTGTTTTGTCATCTATGATGACAGGTATGGCTGTTATTGCTAACGCAGAAGAAACTGCTCCCGTTATCTGGGGCGGTCAAACAGATGTTGCTACCGGCTTTGCAGGCGGTAGCGGTACAAAAGCAGACCCGTATGAAATTTCAAACGGTGCTGAATTTGCTTACCTTATGACGCTTATTGGCTCTGAATCGGGCTATAATCGTACAAAAACATCAGGTAAGTATTATGAACTCACTGCTGATATCTATCTTAATGATGTTAGCGATCCTAATTGGAAAGAAAACAACCCTAACTCTTGGTATTCATTCGACAAGCGTTTCGGTGGTTTCTTTAACGGTAACGACCACACCGTATACGGTATCTACATTAACGGTAACGGTTCCGGCTATGGCGGTTTGTTCTCGATAGTTGATGCATGGGATCATTCTATCATGATCCAAAATGTAACCGTTTCTGATGCTTACATTAACGGTAGCATCGTAGGTGGTATTACCGGTCGTGTATATGGTAAAACTGCTGATCAAAGTGCATCAACCGTTGCTAGCTTTTATAATTGTACTGTAACTGACGATGTTACTATCGAAGGTGCAAGCTATGCAGGCGGTATCTCTGGTTTCATTCAGGACACTAGCAAATCTTATTATCAGTTAATTAACTGTGTATCAGAAGCAACTGTTAACACTAATAATAAGTATTTTGGTTATCCAACCTCACGCATTGTACAATACAATGGTTATGATGTAGCTGCTGCTTTTGCAGGCGGTAAGGGTACAGTTGACGATCCTTTCGAAATTGCTACTAAAGAACAACTTTTCAAAATGGTTATGGACACTAAGAACACAGGATTTTACTATGAATTAGTGGCTGATATCGACCTTAACGATACTACTGTAGAAGGTTGGAAAGAAACTGCTACAAACTGGCTTCGTTCTTATAATACCTTTAACGGTACCTTCAATGGTAACGGCTATACTATTAACGGTCTTTACTACAACGGTTCTGCAACCAACATTGCTTTCTTTAAAGAAACCGGTGCTAATGCTGTTGTTAAGAACGTAATCTTTACAAATGCTTCTATCAATACAACTTCAGCTACCGGCGCTGCTATTGTTACAGGTACAAATGGTGGTACCTTCTCAAAGATTTATATTGACGAAACCTGCGAAGTTATCGCTCCCAATGCTACCGGTGTTGCAGGTATTGTGGCTTACGGTAATGTTGATGTTACTATTGATAATTCAGCGGTATTGGCTACTTTTGTTGGCAAAGACCGTGTAGGTGCTTTTGCCGGTGACTTCTGGAATGGTACAATGAAGATTACTAACTGCTTCACTACCACTAACTTACCCCTCAGCGGTAAGAGAGGTTTAACCAACCCTGAAAACAACTTTGCACTTGTTGAAGATGCATACGGCACAACCGTTTTGACTGCTGAACAAATGCAAGGCGCAGCTGCTAAAGAAAATATGACTCTTGACTTCAAGTACACTTGGGAATTAGGCGCTGAAGGCAAATATCCCACCCTTAACTTTGAGGGCTTCAACGGTGTTGAAGGCGAAGCTTGGGAAGGTGTTGTAGCTGCTAAATATGCAAGCGGTACAGGTACTAAGGAAGATCCTTATATCATTAAAACTGCTGAACAACTTGCTAAGCTTGCAACTGAAATTGCTACTCCCGGTCAATACTACAAGCTCGGCGCTGATATTATCATTAATGATACCACCGCTGAAAATTGGCAAGAAACCGCAAAGAACTGGTATGCTTATAATGCCGGTGCTGAATTTGCAAGCATTTATTTCAAGGGCACACTCGACGGTGACGGACACACCATCAGCGGCTTATATTACAACGGTTCTGATTATTACGTTGGCTTATTCCCTGCAGTAAACGGTACAGTAAAGAATATTATTTTCACTGATACTTATATCAATAGCACTAACGCAGGCGGTAAAGCGGCTGTTGTTTCTGCTTATATAAACGGCAACGCTACTTTTGAAAACTGTATCATTACCGATACCGTTACCGTTATCGGTGAACATGCTGCAGGTTTTGCAGGTTGGGGCTCCGGTGTATTAACCTTCAATAACTGCGGTGTATTTGCTAACCTCGAAGGTTCTCTCTACGAAGGCGCATTATTGGCTGACGTATGGGGCGGCTATAAGTATGCTAACGGTTGTGTTTCTACAACCACATTCTCAAATAAGCGTACATTTGTTGGCGACGACAATTATGCTGAAGTTGATGCTGAAACCATTATGGGCGCAGCAGCTAAAGAAAATATGCCTTTACTTTCTTGGAATGACGCTTGGTTCGTAACCGAAGGTTATCCCACTGTATTTGGTACTCCCGTTGCTTGTGACCACGTTTATGACGATATCTGCACCGACGCTTACTGTAACGTATGCGGTGCTAAGCGCGCTGTAGACGGTCACGTTTATGACAACGAATGTGATGCTGAATGTAACGTATGTGGCGACGTTCTCGAAGGCGTTGGCCACATCGACGAAGATGCAAACAACGTTTGCGACAAGTGTGAAGCAGAGCTTACTGTTCCTCATGAACATACTTACGGTGAATGGATTGTTACCACACCCGCAACTGACGCTGCCGCAGGTAGCCAGTATAAAGAATGTGAATGCGGCGACAAGATCGAAATGGTTATTCCCAGAAAGATTAAGTTCGCAGGCGCATCATTAACACTTGAAAGTAATATTGCTATTAACTACAAGGTTAAGCCCGAATACTTTAATACAGATAAGTATGACGAAATCTACCTTATCGTAGAATGGGCAGGTCAAACCTAT
>JAZQWD010000037.1:0-22184 GCA_045632165.1 Acutalibacteraceae bacterium
ACTTTATGTTAGACCCACCTGGTAAATATTTCCGCCTTTGCCCCCAAAAAGAGGTTCGTTTAAAGAGCGCATATTATATTAAGTATGCTTCTCACGAAACTGATGAAGACGGTAACATTACTGTTGTACACTGTACCTATGACCCCGAATCCTTCGGTGGTGAAACACCCGACGGCAGAAAGGTTAAGGGTACTTTACATTGGGTTAGCGCTCATTCAGCAATTGATTGTGAAGTTCGTTTATATGAACGTCTTTTCAACGTTCCTAACCCAAGTGATGAAGAAGGCGTATCTTCCTTTGCTGATAACTTAAATCCCGAATCTTTAACAGTATTAAACGGTTGTAAGATTGATAAGTCTTATAAGGATGTTAAGGTTGGTGACACCTTCCAATTTATGCGTCAAGGTTACTTCTGTGTTGATAGTGATTCAACCACTGACAAGATTGTATTTAACCGTACCGTTGCCCTTAAGGATTCTTTTGTTAAGAAGGCATAATTTATGACAGTTCAAAATATCTTTGATTTTTTAAACAGTAAATTTCCCGTTTATACCGCTTGTGGTTTTGATAACGTTGGTACTTTAGTTGGTGACCGTAGTAAAACGGTTACTAAAGCTATTGTTGCACTTGACTGTACAATGCCAGTTATTGCCGAAGCGATAAAAAACGGATGTGAACTTATCATAACCCACCACCCTATCATTTTTAACGGCATTAAGTCGGTTTTAGATGATACCTTGGTTTACGAAATTATAAAAAACGGTTTGTCGGTTATTTCAATGCATACAAACCTTGACCAAGGTGATGGCGGTGTTAATGATGCCTTATGTGAAGCAATTGGGCTTAAAAATATAGAGGTCGTTGAAGCACCTGATAAATATTTGCTTAAAAAGGGTGAGATCTCTCCCCTTTCTGTTGATGATTTTGCTAAACATTTAAAAAACGTGCTTAACTATCCTGTTAAATACGTTGGTAATGGTGAAATTAAAAACGTTTTAGTTTGCAGTGGTTCGGGCGCACAGTATCATACTCTTTGTAAATCAAACGGTTGCGATGCTTTGGTTACTGCCGATGTTCGTCACAACAATTTTCTTGATGCCGCACAAAACGGTGTTTCACTTTTTGAATGCGGTCACTTTAATACTGAAGTAGTTGTTATTAAACCACTTTGCGAACTGCTTTCAAAAGAATTTAATAATGTTAAATTTATTGCAAATACAGATTCACAAATAAAAACCGCTTAAATGCGGTTTTTATTTTTTTATGGGTATAATATTTTTGGTGATAAAATGATTACAGTAATTTTAAGAACGGCAATAATATTTATTTTTGTAACACTTGCAATTAGAATCATGGGCAAACGTCAAATCGGTGATATGCAACCCAACGAGCTTGTTATAACAATCCTACTTTCTGAAATTGCAGCAATACCTCTACAAGATACAACACAACCACTTTTAAATGGTATAATCGCAATTTTAGTATTGGTTGTATTAGAAGTTGTAATATCAATTATAGCATTAAAAAGCACTTGGGTGCGTAAAATTATGAACGGACAATCAGTTGTAATAATTAAAAACGGTGTTATTGACCAAAGTGCAATGAAAAAAGTTAGAATGACCGTACTTGATTTAATTGAACAATTAAGAATACAAAACGTATTTGATATTTCGACTGTGGCATTTGCCGTACTTGAAGTAAATGGTGAATTAAGTGTTTTACTTAAAACCAAACACCAACCCGCCACAGTTAAGGATTTAGACAAAAAGAATATTGAGGCGGCGCTTTTACCCTTACCTGTTATTACTGACGGAAAGCTAATGCAAGAAAGCATTCAAGCGCTACAAATAACTGCCGAAGACGTTGAAAAAATATTAAAAAATAATAACACTCAAATGAATAAGGTATTCTTATTAACACTTGACCGTAAACAAAATATAACATTAATCAAAATGAGGTAATTTATGAAAAGAATTATTCCGGCAATAGTAATTTTAGTTGTTGTAATAGCTAGTTATTTTGGAAGCTATATTTATATTAATAATGTATGCGATACGGTGACTGAGGGAATTGATGCGTGTTTAAAAGAATATGAAGACCACGGAACTGCAAAAGCAGATGCAAATTGGTTAGAAAATTATTGGGATGATAAAGAAAAAATCTTATCATTTTTTGTTAATCACTCTATGATTGATAATGTTGAAATGTCAATTTCAAATATTAAACTCCATGCAGGTTTTAAAGATAATTATATGTTCTATGACGCTTGCGATACTGCAAAAACTTTTTTACATCAAATAATTGAAGATACAAAAATTAGTGCTCATTCAGTATTTTAGCATATTTATGCATAATATTCATTAAAATATGCATAAAACGTATTTTTTTACGAAAAAAGTTTAAAAAAATAAAATTTTTATGCAAAAAAGTGTTGACACTTCCAAATTTGGGTGATATACTTGCAACATACAAAAAACAAGTTGCTTTGCAACAAAATAAAGGAGATTTTTAAAATGAAAAAAATTATTGCTATTGCCCTTATGGCAATCATGCTCATCGGCTGCTTTGCCGGTTGTGGCTCATCAAAAAAATTGTTAGTTGCTACTAACGCAGAATTTGCACCCTTCGAAAGTCTTGACGAAGATGGAAACATCGTTGGTTTCGACGTTGACCTTATTAAGGCTATCGCTGAAAAGATGGGTTATGAAGTTCAGTTCGAAAATATGGAATTTGACGGCGTTGTTGCTGCTGTTGCTAACGGCACTACCGACCTTGCAATTTCCGGTCTTACTATTACCGCTGGTCGTGCTAAGTCTGTAAACTTCTCTGATGCTTACTACAGCGGTGCTGCTCAAATCCTTATCGTTGGTAAAAATGATACATACTACACCGGTACCGATAAGGCTGCTCTTGACGAACAACTTAAGGGTCAAAACATTGGTGTTTGCTCAGGTTATACCGGCGAATTCTATGCTAAAGGCGACGAAGATTGGGGCTTTAAAGCTATTGAAGGAGCTAACGTAAAGATTTATGAAAACATCAGTCTTGCAATCGCTGACCTTAAGGAAGGCAACATCAATGCAATTATTATGGACGATTCAGTTGCTAAGGAAGCAGTTGCTGCAAACAGCGACGTTGCTAAGGTAATTGACATTGCCCTTACTGTTGAAGAGTACGGTATTGCAATTGACAAAACTAACAGCGAACTTAAAGAAAAGGTTGACGCTGCCCTTGCTGAACTTGTAGCTGACGGCACCGTTGCTAAGCTTCTTGAAAAATACGAATTAAACTAATTAAAAAACTGACAAAGCACCGTCGGTAAAGGCGGTGCTTTGTTTTTCTGATTTTATTAAAGGTTGTGTTAAAACTTGTTCGACAATTTTTTTGAAATTTTTTACGATATATTTATTGAGAAAAAAGCATATACTCTTATGCTTGAAGGTTTAGGTTATACACTTATTATTGCTGTATTTTCAGTATTATTAGGTATATTACTCGGCGCATTATTAGCAGTTTGTAAAGTAATCCCTCAAAAGAGTATTATTGCAAAAATATTTAATGGTATTGCCAACGTATATATTACAGTATTTCGCGGTACACCTGTAATGGTTCAGCTTTTGCTCTTCTATTTTGGTATTTTTCCTCGCGTAATGCGTGGCTTTGAATACAAAGCATTATTAATTGCAATTTTAGTATTCGGTCTTAACAGTGCCGCATACGTTGCTGAAATTATCCGTTCGGGTATTTTATCGATCGATAAAGGACAAATGGAAGCCGGTCGATCACTTGGCTTTACATATTCACAAACAATGATGAAGATTATTCTTCCTCAAGCAATTAAAAACATTTTACCTGCATTAGGTAACGAATTTATAGTTATGGTTAAGGAAACTTCGGTTGCAGGCTTTATTACTGTATTTGATGTAACACGTGCCGCACGTTCTATTGTTGCCCAATATTACAACCCCTTTGTTCCCTACTTTACATTGGCGCTTGTGTATTTGGTTGTTGTAATGATATTTACATTTATTTTAAATATATTTGAAAAGAGGTTGAGAAAGAGTGACCACTAATGATGTTTTAATTAAAGTTGAAGGGTTAGAAAAATCCTTCGGCACAAATGCAGTTTTAAAGGGTATTAATACCGAAATTAAACGTGGTGAAGTGGTTTGCATTATTGGAGCATCTGGCAGCGGTAAATCAACCTTCCTACGTTGTCTCAACCTTTTGGAAGAGCCTACAGGTGGTAATATTTTCTTTAACGATGTTGATATTACCGACCCCAAAACCGACATTAACCATCACCGTCAAAAAATGGGTATGGTTTTCCAACAGTTTAACCTCTTCCCCCATATGACAGTACTTAAAAATATGACAATTGCACCCATTAAGGTTTTAGGCGTTTCTAAGGAAGAAGCCGAAGACCGCGCAATGAAGCTTTTGGATCGTGTTGGCCTTGCAGACAGAGCAAACTCATATCCTTCACAATTATCAGGCGGTCAAAAACAACGTGTTGCTATTGATCGCGCACTATGTATGCAACCCGATGTAATGTTATTTGACGAACCGACTTCTGCCCTAGACCCCGAAATGGTTGGTGAAGTTTTGGACGTTATGAAGCAGCTTGCAAAGGAAGGTATGACCATGGCGGTTGTTACTCACGAAATGGGCTTTGCACGCGAAGTATCTGACCGTGTATTCTTTATTGATGAAGGCGTAATTGCTGAAGAAGGTACACCCGAAGAATTGTTCAGTAGTCCCAAATCACCTAGACTTCAAGAATTTTTGGGTAAGGTTTTATAAAAGTAAAAGTTCTCATTCATTGAATGAGAACTTTTTTATTTAAGTATTTTGTGAAGCTTTGGCTGAATGAAATAAAAATAAAACGATGCCATTTTTGATACAGTTATATCATAAACCACAAAAACGGCATTACCAACCGCCAAAACAATATAAACTGTGTATTTACCAAAATCATTTGTATCGGTCAAATGAACACCAAATAATTCAGCAATAAAGCTATACACCAAAATTACAACCACATTAAAGAATATCATTTTAATTGGCCATTCAAAAACTGGCTTTTTAATGCGTTCTATTACGGCTTTTAGTATTGGGTAATATCCAAATAGGGATACGTACATAAGCATTGCCTCGGGCTCGCAAAACAATATTGTAAGTACAGCAGATGTTATATATGCCGATATTGCCCATTTTGCACCGATTTCCAATAAAACGACCATTATACAAAGTCCCGCAAAAGCAGGTATTGTATAGGTTAAATAAGGAAACCAAGCACCAAGCATCATTACAACCGCTAATGCCGCCATTAAGGCACAAAGGGTAGTTTTATTCGTTCGTTTCATATTAACAACACCTTATAAGGTCGCCGCCCATACATTCACAGCAACAGTCTGCGCAAATAAGCGCCTGACACATATCGCAAGCATCACAGTTTCCCCCGCCGTTATAAGTACGGTAAGGATTATGTTGAGCACGCCCCGCTTGGCGTTGTGCATTGTTAACTGCATTTCGGTATTCAGGGTTCCCGGGGTCCATACGTGAAGCGGTAGCGAAGCTTGTGTACGCTTGATCAAACCAACCGCGTCTATATAATACGGTACCGTTTAAGAAATACCATTCAGCGTTACGGTTTTGTATAGGTGTGCCGTCTAATAATTCCTGCGCCTCTTCTAAACGATTTTGATTTATAAGTGTACGTACTTCGGGAAAATCGGTTTGTCCCGAATTTGTAGCACCGTAATTCGTTCCACCTTTTTTACCACTTTTACGGGTAGCCATTATCGAGTCGTATGCTTCGTTTATTTCTTGCATTTTTTCCTCAGCCAAATCAGCTAAAGGGTTATCTCCATAAACGTCGGGATGATATTTACGCGCCATGTTACGGTAAGCGGTTTTAACCTCTTCGTCAGATGCATTACGGTCAATACCTAAAATTTGATAAGGGTCTTTCATTTATTAATCTCCTTTAAGAAAGTTTCCTCAAGTCCTAAATAAATTATGTTTCCGAGTATGCTTTTATATTTTTTTATATCTAGAAGCTCAAACGCTTTACAACTTTCATTAATACAAAAATAGAGTTGTTTTTTTATTAGTTCTTTTGGGCTGTTGCGGCCTTTTAGTGGATTAAATGAATTATGCTTTATATCATCATTTAAATCGCAGTAAGCATCAATTAAATAAATATAACGCCCCATACAATAACCCAATCGTTCCAACACACGTTTTTGTGAACTTTCTTCAGTAAGCAAAGCAAATATATTTGAAAGCATATTAGCGGTCGGGTCTGCCGCTTTATCTAGTTCGCAATTAACATCTTGCTCGACATTATTTTGCTTATAAATATAATTTGAAACAATTAAATCAATTTGAGGGTATTTTTTCGCCGCCTTTTTATATGGCGCTTTAAAAAATGGTTTTGTTAATATAAATCCAAATTTTTTAATCCCCTTTTCATCCTTTATATTATCAAGAACTTTGTAATAATTAAGAATAACTGCCGCAGCGGCGGGTAATTTTATTGCTTCATTGTTTTTACAAAACAAACATTTTTTAAGTGGATTAAAAACACAATGCTTCTTTTCTATAGTATCGCATCCATCTTTAAGCGACATATTTAAAAGTGCAAAAAATGTGAAATCGTAACTTAAGGTAAACCGAGAAAGAAGGCTGTATTCCCTGCCCATTGTTTTACAAAGTGTGCAGTAAACTGCTTTGTAAAATTCGTATTCTTTTACTTTTAAGTCACCTTTAGCAATACGAATATAACCGAACAAGAAAACACCCCTCTTTCATTTTAGTGATTTTTGTTTTTAAAATAGTGAATATTTTGTAAATTAGAGCACGTTTTTTAGAAATTTGCCTGTATATGACTCCTCACAAGCGGCAATTTCTTCAGGTGTACCCGTACAAACAACAGTACCACCCTTATTACCACCCTCGGGACCTAAATCAATAATATGGTCAGCTGTTTTAATAACGTCAAGGTTGTGCTCAATTACTAAAACAGTATTTCCCGCATCGGCAAAACGTTGAAGAACCTCTATAAGCTTGTGAACGTCTGCAGTGTGAAGACCTGTTGTCGGCTCGTCAAGAATGTAAATGGTTTTACCGGTTGAACGTTTAGAAAGTTCGGTAGCAAGCTTAACGCGTTGCGCTTCACCGCCCGACAAGGTTGTTGCGGGTTGACCGATTTTAACATATCCAAGGCCAACATCACAAAGTGTTTTAAGCTTACGGCTAATTTTGGGGATGTTTTCAAAGAAATACATACCCTCTTCAATTGTCATCTCCAAAACGTCATAAATGCTTTTACCCTTATATTTAATATTAAGGGTTTCACGATTAAAACGTGTTCCGCCGCAAACCTCACAAGGCACGTAAATATCAGGCAAGAAATGCATTTCGATTTTTAAAATACCATCGCCTTGACATGCTTCACATCGTCCGCCTTTAACGTTAAATGAAAAACGACCTGCATTATAGCCGTGCATTTTAGCATCTTTAGTGGCGGCAAAAAGTTCACGAATATCGTTAAATACACCCGTATAGGTTGCAGGGTTAGAACGTGGTGTACGGCCTATCGGTGCTTGGTCAATGTTAATTACCTTGTCAAGTTCTTCTATACCCTCAAACGATTTATAATCACCTGGGATTGTTTTAGCACCATTAAGCTTATTAGCCAAAACTTTATATATAATATCGTTAACAAGCGAAGATTTACCACTTCCCGAAACACCTGTTACGCATGTAAATGTGCCTAGTGGAATTTTAACGTTAATATTTTTAAGGTTGTTTTCTTTCGCACCTTTAATAGTTAAATATTTCCCATTACCCTTTCGACGTTCTTTAGGTACAGGAACCTTTTTACGACCGAAAAGATAATCAGAGGTAAGTGAATTTTCGCATTTTTCAAGATTTTCTAAATCACCCGAAAATACAACGTGACCGCCGTGAATACCTGCACCTGGACCAATATCTAAAATATGGTCTGCGGCACGCATTGTATCCTCATCGTGTTCGACTACTATTACAGTATTACCAAGGTCGCGAAGGCGCTTTAAAGTAGTGATTAAGCGCTCATTATCGCGTTGGTGAAGACCTATACTCGGTTCATCAAGAATATATAAAACGCCCATAAGCGAAGAACCTATTTGGGTAGCTAGACGAATACGTTGACTTTCACCGCCTGATAAAGTGCCTGCAGAACGTGAAAGATTAAGATATTCAAGCCCTACGCTTTGTAAAAATGTAAGACGTTCACGAATTTCTTTCAAAATCGGCTTTGCAATCATACCGTCGCGTTGACCAAAGCTTAATTCGTTAATAAATTTAAGCTCATCATCAATAGACATATCGCAAAAATCCATAATATTAATTCCGCCAACGGTAACGGCTAAAAATTCCGGCTTTAAACGGCGACCGCCACACACTTCGCATGGCGACTCACTCATAAGCGATTCGATTTCATTTCGCGAATAATCGCTTGTTGTGCTCTTGTAACGACGTTCAAGGTTATTTATAACACCCTCAAAATCGCCATAATAGGTGCCGCCACCAAAATCGGTATTACGTACTAATTTTATTTTTTCGCCGTTTGTACCGTAAAGTACAGCGTTTTGCGCATCTTTTGGAATATCTTTCCACGGAGTATTTATATCAAAACCAAATGTATCGGCTATACCGCGATAATACATTTCAGCAATAGTAGAAGCATCAGGGTTAAACCAAGTATTTACACCCCAACCCGATGCCTTAATTGCACCCTCAAGTAAAGATTTAGTATCATCGCTAATTAAAAGCTTTGGGTTAACCTTCATAAATACGCCAATACCCATACAATGTGGGCACGCGCCCATTGGGTTATTGAACGAAAACATTGTTGGAGTAAGTTCTGGTATGCTAACACCGTGTTCATCACAAGCATAGGTTTGGGAAAACTTAAGCTCATCCCCACCAATTACGTCAACTGATACTAAACCACCCGATAAATTGATTGCAGTTTCAATACTGTCGGTCAATCGAGATTGAATTTCTTCTTTTATAACAAGGCGGTCAACAATAATGTCGATAGTATGCTTTTTATTTTTTTCAAGCTTGATTTCTTCCGAAAGGTCGTAGGTTATACCGTCAATACGCGCTCTAACGTAACCTTGCTTGCGTGCATGTTCAAGTTCCTTTACATGTTCGCCCTTACGGTTTACAATGACAGGCGCTAAAATTTGAATTTTACTACCTGCTTCAAGTTTTAAAACGGTATCAACTATTTGGTCGGTAGTTTGCTGACTAATTTCCTTGCCACAAACAGGACAGTGCGGTACACCAACACGCGCATATAAAAGGCGCAAATAGTCATATATTTCTGTAACGGTACCAACAGTTGAACGTGGATTTTTGGAAGTTGTCTTTTGGTCGATAGAAATTGCGGGAGAAAGTCCTTCAATAACCTCAACGTTTGGCTTTTCCATTTGTCCCAAAAATTGACGTGCATAGGAAGAAAGCGATTCAACGTAACGTCGCTGACCTTCAGCATATATAGTATCAAAAGCAAGCGAAGATTTGCCACTGCCCGAAAGCCCCGTAAAAACTATAAGCTTGTCACGGGGAATTTCAACGTCAATATTTTTCAAATTGTGTTCGTTAGCGCCTTTAATAATAATTTTATCTGATGCCAATTTTTTATTTTCCCTCTCTTAATTCATTTATCTTATCTCTTAGCTTTGCCGCATATTCAAATTCTAAAAGCTTAGCGGCTTGTTTCATTTCGGCAGTTAATCGTTTAATTTCTGCTTCACGCGCTGCCCTACTTAAGTTTTTAACAGGTAAATCTTTAACTTTTGTACCAATTTCAAGCACGTCACGAACGTCTTTAATAATAGTCTTCGGAACAATACCGTTTTTAAGGTTATATTCGTTTTGAATAGCACGACGGCGGTTAGTTTCATTAATAGCGTTTTCCATCGAGCGTGTAACCGAATCGGCATACATAATAACTGTGCCATCGGCATTACGCGCTGCACGACCTATAGTTTGTACTAAAGCCGTTTCACTACGCAAAAAGCCCTCTTTATCAGCATCTAGAATAGCAACAAGTGATACTTCAGGAATATCCAAGCCCTCGCGCAAAAGGTTAATACCAACTAAAACGTCAAAATCACCCAAACGAAGACCGCGAATAATCTCCATACGTTCCATAGTGTCAACGTCATGGTGCATATAACGTACTTTTATACCCGCTTGATTTAAAAATTCAGTAAGATTTTCCGCCATCTTCTTGGTAAGCGTAGTAACAAGTACACGTTCTTTTTTAGCAATCCTATCGTTTATTTCGCCAATTAAATCATCAATTTGACCCTCGGTCGGTCTTACTGAAATTTCAGGGTCTAGTAATCCTGTCGGGCGGATAACTTGCTCAACAATTTGTGTAGCTTTTTCCTTTTCAAAATCCCCAGGTGTTGCAGAAACAAACACCGCTTGATTTATATGCTTGTAAAATTCATCGAAATTTAACGGACGGTTATCGTAAGCTGACGGCAAACGGAAACCGTATTCTACTAAGTTTTCCTTTCGTGCCCTGTCACCGCCGTGCATACCGCGCACTTGCGGTAAAGTAACGTGCGATTCATCAACAAAAAGCACAAAATCATCGGGGAAATAGTCAAGCAAAGTTGACGGAACACTTCCCTTTGGTTTTCTTGCCATAACGCGTGAATAGTTTTCAACACCTTTACAAGTACCAATTTCGCGAAGCATTTCAACGTCGTATTCAGTGCGTTGGCGAATACGTTGCGCTTCTATTAGTTTTTCTTCTTCAATAAAAAACTTAACGCGTTCTTCCATTTCGTCCAAAATTTCTTTTAATGCATCCTGCATTTTGTCCTGAGGCACTATATAATGCGAAGCAGGATAAATCGCAACGTGTGATAAAACGGCTTTAATTTCGCCTGTTAGAGTGTTAATTTCGCAAATACGGTCAATTTCATCACCAAAAAATTCTACGCGTATAGCGTTTTCCATAGAATATGCGGGAAAAATTTCAACAGTATCACCGCGAACACGGAACTTATTGCGAACAAAGTTAATATCGTTACGCTCGTATTGTAAATCAACAAGCTTTGCGATAAGTTCATCTCTGCCCTTTTCCATACCTTGCCGCAAAGATATAACCATACTTCGATAATCAATAGGGTTGCCGAGCGAATAGATACACGAAACCGATGCAACAATTATAACGTCACGTCTTTCAGAAAGCGCACAGGTGGCGCTGTGACGAAGTTTGTCTATTTCATCGTTAATTGCGCTGTCTTTTTCGATATAAGTATCACTACCGGGAATATATGCTTCGGGCTGGTAATAATCATAATAGGAAACAAAATATTCTACCGCATTATCGGGGAAAAATTCCTTAAATTCACTACAAAGCTGCGCGGCGAGGGTTTTATTGTGAGCGAGAACGAGGGTTGGTCTGTTTACTTTTTCAATAATATTCGCCATTGTAAAGGTTTTACCTGAACCTGTAACACCAAGCAGAACTTGCTCTTTATCGCCACGGTTTATACCCTCTACAAGTTTATCAATAGCTTCAGGTTGGTCACCCGTTGGTTTATATTCACTTTTTAAAACAAACTTATCCATACGTTCACCTCTTTTTAATATTGTTTATAATAATATTATACCACAAAATATTTTATAAGTAAACAAAAACAGCGCACTACTATAAAAATTTGAATTAATATGATTTAACTATATTTAAATATATTTTTTATAAAAACTGTACAAAAAACTTTGTTAAATAAATAACAAATTCTACTTGAAATTTACTCAATTTATGATATAATACCTATTACATAAAATAATAATACAGATTTTTCTTAAATTTTACTAATGAGGGATATTAATGGAAAAAATAATTTTAATTTTAACTTTTGTTGGGGCGGCGCTCGCTCTAATATTTGCCTTAATAATGTCGCGTATTGTTTTGCGCTTTTCTGAAGGCACCGACTTAATGAAAAAGATTTCTCAATCTATTCGCAAAGGTGCAAATGCTTATTTAAAACGACAATATAAAATTGTTATTATTTTCTTTGGCATTATGTTTGCAGTATTGTCGTTAATGGCGATTTTTGATCTTTTAACCCCTTACGTACCCTTTGCCTTTATCACAGGTGGCTTCTTCTCTGCTCTTTCGGGCTTTATTGGTATGAAAATTGCTACACTTGCAAACGCACGTACAGCCAATGCTTGTCGCGAAGGTCTTAATAAAGGTCTTCGTATTGCTTTTTCGGCCGGCAGTGTTATGGGCTTTACCGTTGTTGGTCTTGGTCTTTTGGATATTTCGGTTTGGTTCTTCCTTTTAAAGTTTGTGTTTAAGCTTTCACCTGCTGAAATTACAAGCGCAATGCTTACATTTGGTATGGGCGCTTCTTCAATGGCTTTGTTTGCACGTGTTGGCGGCGGTATCTTTACAAAAGCTGCCGATGTGGGCGCTGACCTTGTTGGTAAGGTTGAAGCAGGTATTCCTGAAGATGACCCCCGCAACCCTGCAGTTATTGCCGATAACGTTGGTGATAACGTTGGTGACGTTGCAGGTATGGGCGCAGACCTTTATGAATCGTACGTTGGTTCAATTATTTCTGCCGCAGCTCTAGGTGTTGCAGCATTCAATTCCATTGAAGCAATGGCATTGCCTATGCTTTTGGCTGCAATTGGTGTTGTATGCTCAATTATAGGTACCTTCTTTGTAAGAACTAAAGAAGGTGCAACCCAAAAACAATTACTTTCAGCACTTTCTCGCGGTACAAACTTCTCAGCCATTACAATAGGTATTCTTTCACTTCCCCTAATATATTTTGTATTAGGCGCTAATAACTGGAAAATTTATTTTGCTATTTTAGCAGGTCTTATTGCCGGTGTTCTTATCGGTAAAGCAACCGAATATTATACCTCTGACGGCTTCAAGCCCACACAAGGTCTTGCCGCAACAAGTGAAACAGGTACCGCAACAATTATTATTGGCGGTCTTTCAGTTGGTATGCTTTCAACCTTGTTACCTATTGTTATTATTTCTATATGCGTTTTAGTTGCTTTCTTTGTATCAGGTGGCGCAAATAACGCTGCACAAGGTCTTTACGGTATCGGCTTATCGGCAGTTGGTATGCTTTCAACACTTGGTATTACCCTTGCTACCGATGCTTACGGTCCGGTTGCTGATAATGCAGGCGGTATTGCTGAAATGGCAGGTCTTGAAAAAGAAGTTAGAAATCGTACCGATGCGCTCGACTCACTTGGTAATACAACCGCCGCTACTGGTAAGGGTTTTGCTATCGGTTCCGCAGCACTTACTGCACTCGCACTTATGGCATCTTACATTGATAAAATTAAATCAATCGAAGGCGGTGCTGAAAAAATTGCCGATTTGAGCATTACTAATCCTACTGTTTTGGTTGGTTTATTTATTGGTGCTTGTCTACCCTTCGTTTTCGCAGCAATTACAATGAGCTCGGTAGGTCGTGCAGCACAAAGCGTTGTTATGGAGGTTCGCCGCCAGTTTAAAGAAATCGCAGGTCTTATGGACGGTAAGGCAGACCCCGATTATGCAAGCTGTGTTGACCTTTGCACAAAGGCAAGTCTTAAAGAAATGATTTTACCGACTATAGTTGCAGTTGTTGTTCCCGTTATCGTCGGTATTACTCTTGGCGCAACCGGGGTTGTAGGTATGCTTGCAGGCGCTACTGCTTCGGGCTTCTTAATGGCTGTATTTATGTCAAATTCAGGTGGTGCTTGGGATAACGCTAAAAAGTACATCGAAAGCGGTGTGCACGGCGGTAAAGGTTCTGAAAACCACAAAGCCGCTGTTGTTGGCGATACTGTTGGTGACCCCTTTAAAGATACATCAGGCCCTGCAATCAATATTTTGATTAAGTTGCTTTCAATGGTTTCTATTGTATTTGCCGCAGTTGTTGTAAACTTTTCAATTTTATAATTAGCGAAAATTAACGCCCAGTCAAATGACTGGGCGTTTTTAATATTATTTAGTTGATTAGAAAAACCATTCCCAAGAATATTTTTTCTTAAACTTTTTGAGTTCGCGATTATATTCGTTAATTATTGCATTAATTTTTTCAACTTCTTCATTTATCAAATCAGCAAATTCTTTAAATTCATCAATATATGATTGAATAATAGAATCTAAAAAATCACCCTTCATATCATCGCCAACGTTTTCAACAGCACCTTCAAAATCTCCGGTAACTACGTCAATTATAAAATCAATTAAACTGTAAAGTGATTTTAAGAGTTCATTATCAGTCGAATCGATAACTGTACCTAAGGCATCGTCTTTTAGGTCAGTGACCAAACTATATGTATCAAAACAAGTTTGTGAACCTTCGGCAATTAAATTGATACTATAACTCAATGCTAAAAGCTTTTCGTTAACCTTTTTATAATATGCAATATTGTGCATAATAGTATATTTTTCAAACTCAGTAACACGCTCTTTACTGTGCCCCGCTTCTAGTGCTGCTTGTTTGTTAAATACTTTAAAGCAATCATCTTCTTGATTTTCCCAAAAATCATATAATGACGGAATACCATTATCATCACTGATATTATCGAAGGTATCACCAAATGCGGATAAAATCTCTTCTGTATTAAGTTCGGTTATATAATATTTATTGCTAAAAATAGTATTTAACGTTTTACTTATTTTTTGAGCAGTTGAAGAATCCATTTCAAGCGCTTCGCCAAGTTCTACAACAAAATCAAAAGTATTAACATCTTTTATTAGTGTTAATTTAAAGAAGCTATATCCTTCATAAATCACTTTAGAAGAGTCGGTAACACGAATTTTTGCCTTTACCATTGCTCCATCATCGGTTGTTATATATCTGAAACAAGAAATTTCCATAACCGATGCGGGTGAGGTATTAATACCATACATTCCATCATTTAAAATTGCTATTTTTTCAATTATACATTCTTTTCCTGTATCTAATAAGGTAGCATCGGTATCATAAGGGTCTGAACACGTTGCAGAGCAATTATCAATAACAGGTAAAAATGCTATAGCGATAAGTTCATCTCCTGTAAATGCAACGTCACCGTAGAACAATGATGTGAAGGGATAAACGTTGGACGAAGAAAATGCCGCTGAGATTTGATATAACGTAGAATTAATAAATTCGGGTATTTGTCCTTTAGCTTCTACACTATCAACACTAATTTTATATTTTTTCGTTTTTTCCCACAAGAATTTTTGGGCATTTGATGCTTTAATTTTAATAATAAAATCAGTGCCATCTTCAGGATATAACTTTAATTCATATTCAGAATCTGTATAGGTTGTAAGAATGTTTTTACCGTTTTTCGAATAAACTTCAATATCAATACCTATATCGCTATCGATTTTTAAAGTCATTATAGAATTTTCTTCCATATGCAATTCAAATATATCGGTATCGTTTGCACTACTAATGGTATTCTTTAAAACGGTTTTTCGTTCTTTTACATCGATGTGAATCGGTTTTTCATCTTCAAGTTCTTTAATTCCATTTGATTTGAAAGAAGATTTAACCTTATTGTAAATTTTTTCTGTCTTTTTAGCATCAATTACGTTTTCTAATGCTGTTTGCTTTATATTTTCTGATAATATATCACAATATAGCTGTTCGTTTAAATTGGGGACATGGGATGCAATCTCAGTCGTTGTTTGAAGTGCATTAACAAACGCTTTTGATTCCAAACCCGATTTAATATATGATTTACAAATAGAAGCTTCAACAGCTTTTTCAGTATTTTTAATATCTAAAGATTTTACCTTGTTTTTGCTAATATCTTTTATGATATCGGTTTTGTTATCGTTGAAATACTCTACAATATTTTTAGAAGCTTTAATAATTTTTTGAGCACGCACATCTTGACCTAATTCATCATTAGAATCGAAGAATTCAATTATTTCGCCTTTTTTAATATCAAAAATAGCACTGTGAACGCCACCGATTTTATCCTTGAATTGTATGTACTTAGCATTTCTAAGCTCTGTTCCATTATCGTAAAGGCATTCTTTTTCTTTTATAATATTAAATTTACTTAAATCAATAGAATTTTTTGTAGCAATATTTCTTGTTTTAGAGTTACTGCTCACATTCAAAAAAGAATCGTTTGCTGCATCTTTAATAACGTAAATTGGTTTGTTATTTTTATCAACAACAATAGATGCCGCCTTGCCAAATACTTGAACATTATCAATAGTTTGTATAAAGGTATAAAGCTTATTACCATTAGAAAGTGTCACAGTTTTATAATGTGAATATGTGTTGTTATTCCATTCATCAAACGAACCAATTAAAGCTAGTGCTTCCTCTTCATTATTAATTGGTGCTTTTACATTTACATCAATTACACCTGTACTAATTGAATTACCTATTTCGAACGAAGAACTACCCTCATCAAACAAAAAGTTTAACTTATCTTGAGCATAATACTTAAGATTAGAAATCCACTTAAAATTTAAAGGGTTATAAACAAAAATAGACGTTGTTACAATTGAAAACACCAATATAACATTTAATATAACTGTTAACGGATTTGTTTTTATGGTTGGATCATCAAAATTAATGGCACGAGGAACGTAATTTTTAATTTCCGTTACATTATCTTCAGTTTCGGTAATTTCTTCAATTGAGATGTTATTCTTCTCTTTTTTATTCGCTTTAATTATTACAATTACAATCATAACAATAAGAATTAAAGCAGATATAATTTGTGTTGGCGAAAGAATATCAATTCCAAAAATTGCACCTCTATCATCACCACGAAGGAATTCGGTAAAAAAGCGGAATAAAGGATATGCAAATAAATATATTCTTAAACGCTTGCCTTTAAATTTGCAACACAAAATTATTGATAAAATCAAAGCAAATATAGCTTCAATTTCACGAACCGGAAAAGATAGTTTAAGGTTAGCTATTGTAAAACTCACACCATAACAGCAGCCACCGAATAAGCAACCTATTCGAGCAAAAAATGTTCCTAAAAGTAACGGAGGTATTGCGACGTCTAAACATTTTGAAACATCTAGTTTATACAAACGTAAAAATAACGTGGAAAAACCGATGAAACAAAGCATCCAAGCAATAAAAGAAAAACCGCCTTTAGTTAAACGATCGTATAATGAATATGTCATTAATTCGTCGTGAAAAAACCAGTTTGTAATATTAGAAAAAAGCGTAGCAAAAATTGCAGACCACAAATAAGAATTTCTTACACGTTTTTTAACAAACTTAGAAAAACCGTCTTTTTTCATTAATGCATTTAACATAATCAATGCCGAGACTGCCGCAATTATAAGCATTATCGAATAAAATGGAATTAATGTAAAACATCCACCCTTCAAAGTTTCAAACATAATATACCCCCATAAATTTAATGCAAAAAACGTATTACTGCAAGCAATATTTAAATTTATAATATGACTTTTCAAGAAATTTGTCAATACATTAAAAATCGACACCAATAAAATATATTGGTGTCGATTAATATTATTATTTAATTATTACTTGATAAGCTTTGCCTGCTTTTGCAGTAAAGGTATTATCATTAACTTCAACAGTACCGTTTTCGGTCCATTTTCCATCTTTATAGCTACCTTCAGTAACCTTCGAAATATCGCTTGTAAACTTATAATCAGCATCTTGCGAAGAATACACGTAGAAATTGCCGTCTTCAGCACCGATTGCAAGACCGCTTGAACCATATTTTTCATCAGATCGATTGCAAATATATGTAATTCTTTGTTTATTACACATTTTACCCGCATTAATAACATTTTTCATATTGTTGTTAAATACGGCTATATTAGCGGTTTTTTGGGTTGCAATAAGCTCACGAAGAGCTCTAATTGACTTATTCATTGCAATAACTTCATCAGTTTTAAGTTCCTCCTTACCGCCCATTGTATCAATAGGATTAACAGGAATAATCTGCGTTCCGTCACGCTTTTCAGCGCCTGTAAGCATAGTGCTATATCTATAAAAACCGTTATTAGAGGAAGGATCGGGCACATTTATGAACATATAAAATCCCATGCCGTAACCATTGTTAAAGCAATAATTAATTTGTCCGGGTACGCTATAAGCACAAATACCCATTTCAGCAAATACGGGAAGATTATCTTTGTATTCAATATTTTTATCGCGTGGTGCGGTTTGATTGGTATAAATATCCCAACCAACAATATCGATATATTCCTCATCAATCAACTTATGAATTCGACCTTCTAAGTCATAACCTTCAATTTTTTCATTAAAACCTGCGGCCATAAGGTTAAGGTAAGTTACCATAGAATAAGGACCTTCTTTTACAGCTCTACCAAGGTTATTAAGGTGATTCACCATATTAGTAAATTGGCTCATCCAAAGACCGTTACCGCCTTCAGAGTTGCCCGGTTCGTTTTCAAGTTGTATTGCTACTGTTCTACGGTCGGTATCGTTAACATTAAGCCACGCACAAACTTGTTGAATCGCATCGTAAGATTCATCAAGGAAAATTTGCTGTGAATAGTCGGGTATATATTCGTTATTAGCGTTAATAAGCGGTGAACCGTCTAAACCTGCAAGTGGCGGATATTTTTCATAATCGGTTTGCCAAGGCATATAACCGCCAAATCCACAAACGTCATAACCAAACCAGTTAATATGAACCTTTAAATCGTACTTTTTAGCGATTTCATATTGGAATTCTAAATCAGTAAAGTCGTACTTTTTGCCATCGTAAATGCGTCTCCAACTAAGATAAACGATCATAGTGTCCCAACCGTCTTCTTTAAGCTGTTTAGCATAGGTTTCAAACATCTTTCTTGCTATTTCTTCATCACCCAAGCTACTTCTTAAGTGGTCAATACGCAAGTGCATTGCATAATAAAGATACGGCGAACCATTGTGATAAATAACCTGTCTACCGTTTTGTTTTTTAATTATGGAAGCCCTAACAGGTGTTAACTTTTCAATATTGTATGAACCGTCTGAATTCATTCGATCGTCCTTTTTACCTGAGCAACCACTAAAAATCAATGCAGTCATTATAAGTACTAATACCAACGAAGTAATTTTTAAAATTCTTTTCATTTTTGCACCTCTTATTATTGATAATATTCATCAAGGGTTTTAAAAGTATATCCCTGATTTATTGCTATGTCTATCATTTCACCTAAGCCGTCAGCATTGGCTTGTGAAACCGCATGGAGTAAAATCACTGCCCCATTGTGATAACGCGATGTAACGGTATTTACGGCGCTTTCTTTGGTGGGTTGCTTCGCTGTATCCCAATCGGCATAAGCGGCAGACCAAAAAATCGATTTATAACCCATTGAAGAGACAAGTTCTAAAGCACATTCGCTATGTTCACCTGATGGAAAACGGAAATATTGTGATGAATAATTAAAGTTAGTTTTTAAATAATCTTCTAATTTCCAAATTTCATTTGCCATTTTTTCGCGTGAAATATTTGGAAAGCTAGGATGACTGTAACTATGATTGCCAACTATATGACCTTCATCAATCATTCTTTGGACAAGTGCGTGATTTTTCTTAACGTAATCACCCGTTAAAAAGAAGGCGGCTTTTACGTTCTTTTCTTTTAAGGTATCTAAAATATTGGCGGTTAAATTTCTATATTCATAACCGCAGTCAAAGGTTAAATACATACGTTTATCGGTTGCTTTAGTATCAAGCGCTAATGCTTCAACATCCTCCATGCCATCGAATCTCTTTTGATTATTAACTGACATACTATGCGGTTGACCATTTTTGGCAACACCATAACCAAAGCCCGATTTTTTGGTGCTTAAACCACGTGAATTAAGCGCATCGTAAATTTCATACGGTCCAACATTAACGTTAATAAGCTGAACAGGTTTCGGTGGGATAACACTCGATGTATCTGATGGTGTAGAAGGTGTGGAACTTTCGGGCTTACTTTCAGTTACGTTTTCTTCTGTTGTAGAAGAATCATCACTAACTGTCGGCAAAGAGCTTAAATTGTTGTTATTTTGTGGTTCTTTATTTGTGACATCTTCAGTATTGCCGCAAGCCGATATAATTAACGTGATACAAATCATCAATGCAGTTATAGATAGAATTTTTTTAATCATAAGTTTTCAACTTCCCTATTTGATTATTTATTAAGCTTTTTGAAAATAAATTTTATTAATAATTGCAAGAGTAAAAGCAAAATAGTGGGCACAAGTGTAAAAATTACAAAGATAATTGAAATTCCCAATAAAACATCACTGTTATAAACGTAAAAACCCGAAAAAGCTGCAGTATAATAATCAGTTACAAACAAGAATACAAACAACGTTACAGCAAATAAAATTACAGGAATAATAATTTTTCTTGTGTTTTTATATGTAAACCACGAATAAAAAATAGTAAATACAGGCAATAGATAAAGGAATATATCCCCTGTCTCGTTTGTGTTAATGTGTGTGGCTGCTTCCCATATAATTGCACCGCAAAAGAACCCAAAAAATAATAGATTAGGCAAAATAGAATAAAGCCAAGGTTTTAATTTTTCCATTTAAAACTTCCTAACAAATTAATTATTTTTAATAAATGATTTTATCTTAACATTATTATAATAAATTTAAAATTAACTTGCAATATCAATTTACGGTAATAATATGATTTTTATAATAAAAAAACAACCGCCGAAGCGGTTGTTTTGTTTTTTAGTCTTCTATTGGTGCGTCGTCTTCAACAGTTGTATTACTTGATATAGCTGAAGCTATAATATCTGATGTAAAGTAATCAGTTTGTTCGCTATCAGGTAAAGGTTTCTTTTTAATAAGTGTATATAAATAGCATGTTCTTGCTAAATCACCTACAAGAATAAAATCGATAACCGAAATGATAAGCGCAGTAGTGCTGTTAGATTTCTTATCTTCTTTGTAAACATCAAGTAAATCGCGTAAATATACATATTCAATCAACGCACAAGCGGCGGCAGGCACAAGTGCCAAAATACTCGACAATGAACCTAAACCAGGTATTATGAAACTTAAGAACGTAACGATACTACCTATAACTAAGCCACCAAAGCATTTAATCAAAACGAACGCTAAAAACGACATTTTTCTGTTTTCAATTCTAAATTTGCCTAAATTAGGTTCAAAGGGTTTATCGCCTGAAGCTTCACAAAGCACAAACGTAAGGAAATATTCGTGGAAAATTGGTGACCAAGCAAGCCAAGCGTATTTATAACCGTTTCGCTTTGCCAAAGTATATACAGGAAATGATGATAATACATAATATACAACTGTTGCAATTGCAATACCAACAAACAGTAAAATCCATAATCCGGCATAGGCGCCCATTAATAAAAATGAGAAAATACTCGAAAGAGCGGTCAAGATGCCGTTTATATCTGTAAGCGTGCCATTAGATTCCTCTAAAATAGATTCAATTTGCTGAAACAAACCTGAATAATCGTTCATAAAAATACCCCCCTAATTTATTGAACTTATTATATAATATTTGTCATAAAATGTCAAATACTATATAATTAAAGCATTTGTTTCTTATTCTGCCACATTGCTATCACAATAAAAATTAAAGAACCCATCTTTTGATGGGTTCTTTTCAGTGAAATCGTTCGCTTTTGCTCACAGTGAAATTAAATCCACCCACCGCCGCAGCGATTTCACTCGAGCTTTGCTCGAATTTCACATTGCGTAGCAATATTTCACCCACCCGTTAGGGTGGATTTAGTTGAAAAAGACCTTGTCGAATGACAAGGTCTTTTTCTGGCTGGGGTGGCAGGATTCGAACCTACGAATGCAGCAGTCAAAGTGCTGTGTCTTACCGCTTGACGACACCCCAATGGGTTATTAAGTTTTAAAATTTTAACTGCACCTTTTGGTACAGTTAAAATTTGTGGGGTGGAAGATGGGACTCGAACCCACGGTCTCCAGTGCCACAAACTGGCGCTTTAACCAACTAAGCTACATCCACCATAGCGCAAAAATTATTATAACACAATATTTTTATTTGTCAACAAAAATTTTTACTTTTTTAAAAATTTCTTATAAATAAACCGCCTTATTAAAAAAGGCGGTTATATATTATTTAATTTCCTTTAAAAATTCGCCTATACGTTTAATTGCT
>JAZQWD010000038.1:0-2534 GCA_045632165.1 Acutalibacteraceae bacterium
AGACATATCACACTCGGCAGGAATAAAGCGTTCACCGTCTTTTTTGCCGCGAAAAAGTTCTGGCCCTGTTTCGGTTTCTAAAGAAGAAGCATCAATAGTTGCATAACAGTTATCCGCCGCTTTTCCAAGCTCATTTCCGACCCATCTTACGTCAACAAAGGGTGTTGCGCCGAGCGAACCGAAAATAACGCAATCCTTTTGGTTTTCTCTTATGATATTTACCCATCTTTCCCAATCGTAGCAAGCTTCGGTACTACCTGCACCGTCCCACCAACATTCGTAAATAGGGCCGTAGTTAGTCATAAGCTCTGTAAGCTGATTTGCATAATATTCGTTGTATTTTTCGGTACCCCATTCTTTAAAATTGCGGTCCCAAGGGGAGAGGTAAAGCCCCGGTTTAATACCGTATTTATGGCAAGCGTCAATAAATTCTCTTACCACGTCACCCTTACCGTTTTTATAGGGGCTGTTTTTTACCGAATGTTCGGTATAGGCGCTGGGCCACAAGCAAAAACCGTCGTGGTGCTTGGCGGTGAGTATCGCATTGGTAAAGCCACCGTCTACAAGTGCTTTTATCCATTGCTCGCAGTCAAGCTCGGTCGGGTTAAATATTTCGGGTGATTCGGTGCCGTCACCCCACTCGTTACCAGTAAAGGTATTTACCGTAAAATGAATAAAGGCAGTTCTTCTTTTGTACCAATCAATTTGTCGGTGATTTGGGGTTAGAATTTCATTTTTCATAAAATACCTCATTTAAAAATAGGGTTAAAATTACTTTTTAACCTTAAATTATATTAAAAAATATTAAAAGTCAACAGTCGCTTTAAAACAACACAAAAATTTTCAATTAAAGACAATAATGTTCATTGAAAATTATCATAAATAAGTTTAAAATAAATAAAGTAACTATAATCTTTCGTATAGGAGAATGAGAATGAACACCGGATATTTTAACGATGCCCAAAAAGAATATGTTATCACCGACCTTTTAGCCCCTAAAAGACCTTGGTATAACTTTATTTGGAATGATAAATTTATATCAGATTTTGACCAATTCGGCTTTGGTTTAAGCTTGGTGCGTGATAAAAACGATAAGCTTCGTGAATTTACCGCCAAGGGTGACAACCGCCACGTTTTTATTCGCGATAATATAACCGGCGAAGGTTATTCAGCTAACCGCAACTATAATAACCTTCCATTTACCATACATGAAACACACGTTGGTATGGGATATACAAAAATTATTTCGGAATATAACGGTCTTCTTTTTGAAATGACTATTTTTGTACCTCGTGTAGGTACTATGGAATGTTGGGAAGTAAAGCTTACCAACAAAACAGACAAAAAGAAATCTCTATCGGTATATCCTTATGCACATTTCTTCTCCACCATCACATATTACATCGGCTACGTTAAAGGCGATTACTGCGACGCTTTAAACGGTGTTTTGGTTTCAGAAGAAGGTATGAATATGCCAAGCGATTATATTTATGAATTCTTGGCAAGTGAAGAAAAGCCGATTGCTTTTGAAGCGTCTGACAGATATTTCCTTGGTGTATATGGCAATCTTACAAACCCACAAGGTCTTAAAAATGAAAAGCTTTTAAACCGTGGTTCTTGCTTTGATTTTGACAACGGTGTTGCTTTACAGTTTGATCTTGAGCTCAATGCAAACGAAGAAAAGATTTACCGTTTCGGTATGGGTGCAGCAAACTCGGTTGAGGATGCTACCCGCCATAAAGCATTATTGACCGAAGAAGTATTCGCTAAAAACCTTGAATACCAAAAGCAACAAGCCGATATGTACAACGATAAAATATGCGTATCAACAGGTGACGAGGAAATCGACCGTCGCGTTAATATTTGGCTTAAGCGCCAGTTAGAGCTTGGTAAAACCTGGACACGCTTGTGGTTCCGTGGCTCACGTGATATGATGCAGGATATTTCTGCTTTCGTTGCTATGGATACCGCCGATGCACGCGAAAAAATTGTTCATTCAATGCAGTTTATTATGCCTAACGGTAACTATATTCGCGGTTGGATGCCGATAACCTTAACCGATGCGCGCGACTGCTCTTCCTGGATGCTTTCTACCGTTATTCAGTACATAAAGGAAACCAACGATTATACCATTCTTGACGAGGTTTGCCCCTATTACGAATCGGACGAAACGGGTACTGTTTTAGACCATATGTTTAGAGCCGCATCCTTCTTACAAGACGGTGTTGGTGAAAAGGGCTTTACCCTTTGGGGTGGCTCTGACTGGAACGACTCTATCGATGCTTGCGGTATTTTGGGCAAGGGCGAAAGCTTATGGCTCGCTGAAGCCACCGTTAAGTTCTGTGGTGAATTTGTTGAGCTTTTAAACCGCTTAGGCAAAACGGAAGACGCCGATATTATCCAAACTAAAATAGATAAAATGAAAGAAGCCATCCTCGAAAACGGTTGGGATAAAGACCACTTTATCTACGGCTTTAACGATTACGGCGAGAGGGTAGGCTCATACGATACTGAGCAGGGTCAAATGTATTTAA
>JAZQWD010000039.1:0-10122 GCA_045632165.1 Acutalibacteraceae bacterium
TAGGATAAGTCGGGAATGCTTTTGGTGAATATACACCCGCAATTTCCCAGTGACCGATGGTAGTATCCTTACCCTTTGACGCTTCAAACATACGGGCATAAGCACCAACGGGGTCTGCCGTATTACCGCCCACACCGTCAATCGCAAAAAGGCCTAATTTTTCAAGATTAGGGCAATTAAACGCAGGGTGATTTCGTATTGAGCCGAGGGTATTACTACCCTCGTCAAGCCACTCTTTAGCATCGGGCATCTCGCCGATACCCATACTGTCAAGCACGATTAAAAATACTCTTTTTGACATATAAATAATCCTTTAAAAGTTTTTAAAATTAAGCCAATTCAAGTGCAATTTCCATCATTTTTGTGAAGGAATTTTGTCTTTCCTCAGCGGTGGTGTTTTCTTCGGGATAAATGAAAGAATCGCTTACTGTACAGATGCAAAGCGCCTTTTTACCTGCACGTGCTGCATTGCAGTAAAGTGCGGCAGATTCCATTTCAACACCTAAAACGCCCATCTTAGCCCACTGCATACCCGAGTTTGCATCGTCATAGAACATATCGGATGAGAAGATGTTACCAACGCGGTAGTTTACACCCGCTTTTTCACATTCATCAGCAGCGCGGCGAACCAAATCAAAGTCTGCAATAGGGCAGAAGGTGCCGGGGAGATTATACTGTGAAGCATAGTTGCCGTTCGTGCAAGCACCCATAGCAACGATAATATCACGTGCGTGAAGGTCGGGTGAGAAAGAACCGCATGAGCCAACACGGATAATTGTTTCAACGTCGTAAAAATTATAAAGCTCGTAAGAATAGATGCCGATAGCGGGTTGACCCATACCTGAAGCCATTACAGAAACGCGCTTGCCTTTGTAAAAACCAGTATAACCTTGAACACCGCGAACGTTGTTTACAAGTACAGCATCTTCAAGGAAATTTTCAGCAATATATTTAGCGCGAAGGGGGTCACCGGGCATTAGTACGGTTTTAGCGAAATCGCCGGGTTTAGATGAAATATGAGGAGTAGGTGTAGACATAGTTTTTATTCCTTTCAAAAATTAATAGCCCGAGCCCTCGAGACCCTGAACAGCTTTTACAACACGGCTTGTACCTAAACGGCTTGCACCAAGATTGATAAAATCTTCGGCGTCCTGAATGCCGGAAATACCGCCGGCGGCCTTAACAAGGATACCCTCGCCAACGTTTTTAACCATAAGGTCAACGTCTTCACGGGTAGCACCTGCAGTTGAGAAGCCGGTAGAGGTCTTGATATAATCAGCACCTGCAGCAGTAACGTTTTTGCACATACGGATTTTTTCATCTTCGTTTAAAAGACAGGTTTCGATAATAACCTTTAAAATTTTATCACCGCAAGCGGATTTTATTTGCTTGATTTCGTCAACGATAAAATCATCCATACCTGCTTTAAGCGCGCCGATATTGATAACCATATCAATTTCATCAGCACCGTTTTCAATAGCGTCCTTAGTTTCAAAAACCTTTACTGCGGTTGTATTGTAGCCGTTTGGAAAACCAATAACAGTACAAATTTGAAGCTTATCGCCAACGTATTCCTTCGCTTGCTTTACAAAATAAGGGGGGATACAAACAGACGCGGTGTTGTATTTTATACCATCGTCGCAAATCTTTTTAATATCGTCCCAAGTGGCAGTTTGGGTTAAAAGTGTATGGTCACACTTTGCTAAAATTTCTTTAATATCCATAATTTATGTGTCCTTTCAAATTAGGTTATATATACACTTATTTTATATTAAAGTAATACGATATGTCAAGAAAAATCAACAAAATATATATATTCTAAATAAAAATACAAATTTTTGGATTTTATACATTAAAAAAGGTTGTTTTTTGGCGAAAAATGTGTTATTATTCTTAATGATTGTAAAATGTGCTAATTTTGTTTGGACGAATGTTTTTAACATAAGATTTTTTGAGGTTATTAAACAAATGATTTATGATTTACAAAAGCCCACGCTTTGGAAAAGGGTGTCGGCTTATCTTTTGGATATAGTGCTTATCATCACCTTAGCAGTTGGTTTCGCAACCGTTATTTCGGCAATAACGGGTTATGACGCAAAGTACGACCAATTAATAGAGTACCGTAATGAGTTTGGCGAAAAACACGGTATTGATTTTAATATTTCACAAGAAGATTTTAATAAGCTTTCGATAGATGAACAAAAATTATTTAACGATAAGTACGAAGAGGTTACCAAGCTTTTAATAAAGAATGAAAAATATATGAAGCTTAATAGTTTGGTTATTAATCTAACCTTAATTACTACCTCGCTTGGTATTTTACTTGCAGTTTTATGCTGGGAATTTATTATTCCCTTATTTCTTAAAAACGGTCAAACGGTTGGTAAAAAGGTTTTTGGCATTGCGGTTATGCGTACCAACGGTGTTAAAATTTCAACTCTTCAGCTTTTTGTGCGTGCTATATTGGGTAAATATACCTTTGAAATTATGCTTCCTGTATTTGCGGTGCTTATGGTTGTGTTTGCCAATATGCTTTTGTTTGGCGTTGTAGTTATTGCTGCAATTTCTATTGCACAGGTTGTGGCACTTATTGTTACAAGAAATACACGTCAAGCCCTTCACGACTTGTTATCTGACACAGTAACTGTTGACCTTGCGAGCCAGCTCATATTTGATACTGAGGAAGAGCTTATAAAGTACAAGGAAGAGCAACATGCAAAAATGGTGGAACGTTCACCATATTAATTTTGGAATTAATTTAGCAAAAAATTAATCATATATAAACAATTTTTTAAGGAGGTTCGGTTAAATGAAAGTTGAATTGCAAAATCTAACTAAAATCTTTCCCAGCCGAAACAAAAAATCCAATGAAGAGGTTATCGCCGTAAACGATTTCACTCTCACCATTCCCGACGGTAAGCTTGTTGGTCTTTTAGGTCCTTCGGGCTGCGGTAAAAGTACAACCCTTTATATGATAAGCGGTTTGCAAAAATCCTCATCAGGTAAAATTTTCTTCGGTGAAGAAGACGTTACAAACGTTTCTCCAGAAAATAGAGGCGTTGGTCTTGTTTTCCAAAACTATGCACTTTATCCGCATATGACTGTTAAGCAAAACATTCTTTTCCCGCTTCAAAACCTTACCGGTAAGGACAAGCTTCCCAAGAATGAAATGATTGAACGCGCTTACGAGGTTGCTCGTCTTGTACAGATTGACGACCTTATGGAAAGAAAGCCTAACGAGCTTTCCGGTGGTCAGCAGCAGCGTGTTGCTATCGCACGTGCACTTGTTAAAATGCCCAGAATACTTCTTTTGGACGAACCTCTTTCAAACCTTGACGCACGTCTTCGTTTGCAAACCCGTGAAGAAATTCGCCGTATTCAGAAGGAAACCGGTATTACAACTATTTTCGTAACCCACGACCAAGAAGAAGCAATGAGCATTTCCGATATGATTATTGTTATGAAGCTTGGTGTTGTTCAGCAGGTTGGTAAACCTCAGGATATTTATGATGATCCCACTAACTTGTTCGTTGCTAAGTTCCTCGGCACACCTCCTATTAACGTATTCGACGGTAAGGTACAGGGCGGCAAGCTTTACATTGGTGAAGATGCTGTACTTGACGTTAACGGTGTTGAAGACAAGGATGTTTTCGTTGGTATCCGTCCTGAAGGCTTTGTTCCGAACGCTAAGGGCGAATTCAACTGCCACCTTAATAACGTTGAAGTTATGGGCCGTGACGTAAGTATTGTTTCAACAAACGCTGCTTCATTAAATCCTGTAATTCGTTCTATTGTAAGTTCTGACTATGTTAAGACCATTGCAGAAGGTCAGGAAACTATAGCATACTCACTTGTTCCACATAAGGTATTCATTTTCGATAAAGAAACTGAAGAAAGAATTTATTTTTAAGGAGAGTATGAACCATGGTTGAAAATAAACATCAATGGAAAGCGTGGATTTATCTTTCTCCCGCTATCGTGTTGCTGTTGGTTTTCACCGTTTGGCCCATTATTAACACTCTTATAATGGCTTTCAGTGAAAATTACAGCTCGCTTGCAGGTGTAGGTGGTCAGACCTTCCAGTTTGGTATTGGCAACTTTGAAAAGGTTATTCAATACAAAGGTTTTTTGACATGCCTAAAAAACACAATGCTTCTTTGTGTTCTTACTGTTCCGCTTTCAACAATTTTAGCGCTTTTAATTTCGGTTTGTCTTAATGCAATTAAGCCTTTCCAAAAATTACTTCAAACAATTTACTTCTTACCATACGTTACAAACTCAATCGCTATCGGTATGGTATTTGCTGCAATGTTTAATATTGTAGGTAATATTTCTTCTCAAGAGCAAATCATTACCACAGCAGGTATTATTAATAACTTCCTCGGTTTATTTGGTATGGAACCAATTAACTGGATAAATGCCGGCTCAAGCTATTGGGCAAATATAACCGTTATGGTTATTTATATTGTATGGAACGCCCTTCCATTTAAGATTTTAATTCTTCTTGGCGGTCTTCAAAGTGTTAATAAGCAGTATTATGATGCTGCGAAGATTGACAGCACACCTAAGTGGCGTGTATTAACTAAAATTACCGTTCCGCTTTTGTCACCAATGATTGCTTACGTTGTTATTACCGGCTTTATTGGCGGCTTTAAGGAATATTCAAGCATTGTAGGTATTTTTGACGTACACATGGGCCCTCCCGGTGATGCAGGACGTCTTAATACAATGGTTGGTTATATTTACGATTCAATTAAAAATCAGCAAGGTCGTGCATCGGCTGCGGCTCTTATCTTGTTCGGCATAATCTTTGTTGTTACAATGATTAACCTTTATGTCAGCAAGAAGAAAACCCATTATTAAGGAGGCGACTATCGAATGTCTAAGAATTCTTCTTTACAGGTTATGCAAGAAAGGGACATGCATAAGGTAGTCGTTGGCCAGAGAATAATGAAGGTTATAAGCCAATTTTTACTTTATTTATTCCTTTTTGCAATTGCTTTCATTATTCTTTTCCCGTTTTATTGGATGGTTATTTCATCTCTTAAATCGTTGGATGAATATATGTTGGCGATACCTACACTTTTCCCAAAAAGGTTTGACTTTTTCAACTATGTTGAAGCTTTTAACACTGCAAACCTTGGACGACTTTTCGGTAACACCGTTTTTGTTGGTGTTGTTTCTACCGTTTTATCACTTGTTATTACAGTGCTTTGCGCATTCGCTTTCGCCCGTTTGGAATTCAAGGGCAAAAATGCAATGTTTGCAGCGCTTTTGGCAACAATGATGATTCCGGGCGAATTGTTTACAATCACAAACTATAAAACCGTTAACGATTTAGGTTGGTTAAACCTTGAACAATATGGCTTTACTGTTTTGATTGTACCTTTCCTTGTAAGTGTATTCTACATTTACTTATTAAAACAAAACTTTATGCAAATACCTAATGAGCTTTACCTCGCTGCAAAGGTTGACGGTACAAGCGACCTTAAGTATTTGTGGAAGGTTATGATACCCTTGGCGCTTCCCACACTTATTTCAATCACCATCCTTAAGATGATGCGTTCTTGGAATACTTATATGTGGCCTAACCTTGTTGCCGACAGTGAAAAATACTGGCTTGTTACCAACGGCTTGAGAAAGTTCAGCGCAGTTGATGAAGGCGGTCAGGTTGATATTCCTGTTCAAATGGCAGCAGTTGCTATCGTATCAGCACCGTTATTTATGGTATTCCTCTTCTTACGTAAATATATTATGAAGGGCGTATCACGTAGCGGTATTAAGGGTTAATTTATAGGTTATAAGGATTTTAAGCATAAGAAACGATATTGGGTAAGTTATTATGCTTTTAACCATAACAATATAAAATATTTTTTCGAAAGGACAGAAACCAAATGAAAAAAATTCTTGTAGCACTTCTTTTGGTTGCAACTTTGCTTCTCAGCTGTTTCTCTATGGCTGGTTGTGGCAAAAAGCAACAAGAAAACTTTGAACTTAACACAGGCGCTACCTATGACGGCAGTGAAGTAGAACTTATCTTCTACCATACCATGGGTGCTAACCTTCGCGAAGTACTTGAAAAGTACATCACAAAGTTCAACGAAATTTATCCTAACATCAAAATCACACACTCACAGGTAGGTAGCTATGACGACGTTCGCGACAAGATCGCAACCGAGCTTACCGTTGGTAACCAACCCAACATCGCATACTGCTATCCTGACCACGTTGCTCTTTACAACCTTGCAGGCGCTGTTGTAACTCTTGACGAAATCATCGGCAGCAAGGCAGAAGTAAAGCGCGCAGACGGCACAAAAGAAATTCTTGGCTTCACTGATGAACAAATCGATGATTTTATTGATGCTTACTATCAAGAAGGTAAAGAATTCGAAGGCGGCAAAATGCACACCCTTCCTCTTTCAAAGTCTACTGAAGTTCTTTACTATAACAAGACCTTCTTTGACAAGCACGGCTTAAAGGTTCCTACTACTTGGGATGAAATGGAAGCTACTTGTAAGAGAATTCTTGAAATTGATCCTAAGTGCATCCCCCTCGGCTATGACTCAGAAGCTAACTGGTTCATCACTATGACCGAACAGTTAAAGACCCCCTATACCTCAGCTACAGGCGACCGCTTCCTCTTTGACACCAAAGAAAACCAAGCTTTCGTTAAGCGTTTTGCTGAATGGCATAAGAAGGGTTACGTAACTACCGAAGAAATTTACGGTTCTTACACCTCTGGTCTTTTCACCAACCAAAAAGCAGGCGAAGCACGTTCTTATATGTGTATCGGTTCTTCAGCTGGTGCTTCTTATCAGCGCCCCACTAAGAACGCTAACGGTAAATATCCTTTTGATGTAGGCATCACTACTATTCCTCAGGCAGATGCTTCTAACAAGAAGGTTATTTCACAGGGTCCTTCACTCTGTATCTTCAACGGTAGTGAACAAGAAGTTCTCGCTTCTTGGCTCTTCGTTAAGTACCTCACTACTAACGTTGAATTCCAAGCTGAATTCTCAATGGCTTCCGGTTACGTTCCTGTAATCGAATCTGTTAAGGATCACCCCATCTATTCACAGTTCCTTGCAAACGCTAACGGCGGCGACAATATCACCGCTCTCTCTGCAAAGACCTGTCTTGATCAGAAGGATGCATACTTCGTATCTCCTGCATTTAACGGTTCTTCTGAAGCTCGTGACCAGGTTGGTCAGCTTCTCCAGTACTGCATGGTTCAGTACAAGACCGCTAAGGACGTTGACGCTATGATCGACAAGGCATTTAAGGATGCTGTTGCAGAATGCGAATATATGTCATAATAAATTTTAAGAGTTGATTTAAAATTATGAACAACATTAAAAAAATCAGTGCGATAGTTTTACTGATATGTGTTGTTTTAACTTCACTTGTTGCCTGCGGCGATAAAAAGCCGTCAGGCGACAAGGGTGGAGTTGGCAAGTTTATCGACTATGCTTCTGAAGTAAAGCTTGATTTAAACGGCGCTAACCAAACCGTTGAAGTTAAAATTAAACAGCTCATTGACGGTGATACTACCCACTTCTACATTGACGACGCCTCTTTTGAAGGTGACATTATTAAGGCACGTTATCTCGCGGTTAATACACCCGAATCAACAGGCCAAATTGAAGAATGGGGCAAAACTGCTTCAAACTTCACAAAAGAAAAGCTTTCAAATGCTAAAAGCATTGTGATTGAAAGTGAAGACAGCGGCTGGAACGCTGACTCTACAGGTGAAAGATATCTTCTTTGGATTTGGTATCAATCCGAAGAAGGCGGCGAATACCGCAACCTTAACATTGAACTTTTGCAGGAAGGTCTTGCTATTGCATCTGCTACCTCTTCCACCAAATATGGTGAAATTGGTATGAAAGCAATTGACCAGGCAAAAGAACATAAAAAACATATTTACTCCGGCGAAAAGGACCCCAATTTCTATTACGGCGGCTGTATTGAGTTAACTTTAAAAGAACTTCGCGCTAACCCTGAAAAATACACTAATAAAACCGTTGCCTTTACTGGTGTTATCACTAAGAATAAAGGTCAGCAGGTTTACGTTGAAGCGTATGATGAAGAAACCCAGATGTATCACGGTATTGCCGTTTACTACGGTTTCAATCTTAAGTACGGTCTCGGCGATATTTTGCAGCCCGGCAACAAGGTAAGAATTGTTGGCTCTATGCAGTACTACGAAGCAGGCGATTCATATCAAATAGCCGACCTTGACTATGATATGATGAACCCCACCGACCCCAGTAAGGTTATGCTTATTGAAAAGGGTGCAAAAGCTGCTTTTGTTGAAACAAGTGCCGAAAAGTTTGCTAAGGGCAAGGTAGAGGTAACTGTTATCGAAGGCGAAGAAGAAAAAATTAAGGAATATGATTATTCCACACTTGCAATCGGTTCTACAATTTCTATGAAAAACCTTACTGTTAAGAGCGTTTATACCACTCATAACGGCGGCGACCATGACGGCGCTATGACTATTACCTGTAAGTCAGGCAATACTCAAATCGTTGTTCGTACTGAAGTGTTAATCGATGCAAATGGTAATACAATCAAGGCAGACCGTTTTGAAGGTAAAACAATCGACGTTAAGGGCGTTATTGATACATACGACGGCAAATGCCAGATTATTTTGCTCACAATGGATGACGTTAAAATCCGTTAATTTTTAAATTAAAAAGGAGGAGTTTCAAATGAAAAAACTTTTAGCGTTAGTTGTTGCTATTGTTCTTTGCTTAACATGCTTTGTTGCTTGTGGCAAGAAAGAAGAAAAGCCCAATAACGACAATTCGCAACCCACACAGGTTGTATATGACGTTGAAGATGCTGCGGCATATCTCAAGAACATGTACAAAAAGTATCTCACTGAAACCGAAACTGCTGCTGACTATACCTTAGTTTCACAGGTAATGAAGGGCGGCGTTGTTTACACTATCGAATGGACTGTTAACAACGAAGGCATTAAGGTTTTGGCTGATGAAGCAAACAAACAAGTTAAGATTGACCTTGACGAAAAGACTAAGGTTAACGTTAACTACACACTTACCGCAACTATTAAAGACCCCGACGGCAAAACTGCTACTCTTAGCTTTGACCTTGTAGTTCCTAAGTACGTTCTTTCTTCTTGGAAGGATTACATGGCTGCTGAAGCTGGCAAGGCAGTTGTAGTTGAAGGTTATATCGCTGCTGTTCACGCTCCCTCTGAAGGTAATAAGTACAACACTCTTTACCTCCATGACGTAAACAACGAAGGCGGCTATTATGTTTACTCAATGGCAAGCAAGCAAGACCTTGTTAAAGATTTAGGTCTTAAGAAGGGTATGCTCGTATCTGTAACAGGTACTAAGGATATCTATTCAGGCACACACGAAATTAAGGACGCTTCTGTAACCGTTCTTGATACTAAGGTTGTTGACCTTAAACCCCTTGATATCACTAACGATTATAAGAACGCTACATCACTTAAGGATAAAACTTTGGTTGACAAGCTCGGCATGCTTGTTACTATTAAGGGTGTTGAAATCACCGACCAAGACCTTAGCGAAAAGTCTATGTACTTAAACTTCAAGCTCGCAGGTCTTACCTCTTATCTCCGTGTATATGCTACCGACTGTCCTGCAAGCGTTACTGACGCTGGTCAGAAGAGCATTATTGAAAACCACGGTAAAAAGGCAGGCTATTTTGCTGACGTTACCGGTGTTGTAGTTCAATATAGCGGTGCTATTTACTTGAACCCTGTTTCTGACACTCCTTTTGCTTACGGCAAGAAGATTGAAAGAACACCTGCACAAATGGTTGAGGTTGAAATGGACGAAGTTAAGTTCGATAAGGACGTAACTCTCAATAAGACTCTTACTCTTCCTTTAAAGGGTAAAAACTATGAAGATGTTGTAATTTCTTGGGTATCTAACAGCGATAACATTGTTATCGAAGGTGACAAGGCAAAGATCACTCTTGGCGACGAAGCTACTACTGCTTCTATCACCGGTACCTTTAAGTTAGGCAACATCACTAAGACTAAGACCATCACCTTTAACCTTTCTAAGAAGGCAGGCGTTGTTCCTCAAGCAGTTGAAAATCCTGGAAACGGCACCGCTTACA
>JAZQWD010000040.1:0-2068 GCA_045632165.1 Acutalibacteraceae bacterium
AACGGGGTCTTCTGCTGCAGTAATAGGACGACCTACAACGATATAGTCGCTACCGATTTCTTTAGCGGCGGCAGGGGTCATAACACGCTTTTGGTCGCCTACATCACCGTCGGCAAAGCGTACACCGGGGGTAACGGTAACAAACTTTTCACCGCAACGAGCGTGAACCTTGCCGGCTTCAAGGGGTGAGCAAACAACACCGTCAAGACCTGCTTTTGCGGCATTTTCGGCATAGTGTAAAACAACCTCGTCAATGGGCTCTTTAATTAAAAGGTCGTTTTCCATTGTTTCTTGGTCGGTCGAGGTAAGCTGAGTTACCGCAATAAGAATGGGGCGGGTACCGTCAGCACGGGTAAGACCTTCGAGTGCGGCTTTCATCATATTGATTGTACCTGCGGCGTGAAGGTTTGTCATATCAACGTCTAAACCCGATAAAACTGCCATCGACTTTTTAACGGTGTTGGGGATATCGTGAAGCTTTAAATCCAAAAAGATTTTATGGCCGCGTGCCTTAATTTCACGAACGATTGCGGGGCCTTCGGCATAAAAAAGCTCCATACCGATTTTAACAAACGGCTTTTTGCTTGTAAATTTATCCAAAAAGCTGAAAACCTGCTCTTTACTACTGAAATCGCAAGCAATAATAACGTCCTTACCCATTAGTGTGCGCCTCCTATAATTTCATTTAAGTCCTTAATTCCGTATTTTTCCATTGTTTTAGGTAACATATTTATAATATCACGGCAAGCAAAGGGGTTAACTAAATTTGCCGCGCCTACTTGTATAGCGGTTGCACCCGCAAGCATAAATTCGATAACGTCTTCAGCGGTCTCAATACCGCCCATACCGATTATTGGAATTTTTACTGCATCATAAACCTGGTAAACCATTCTAACCGCAACGGGTTTAACCGCAGGGCCTGAAAAACCGCCCATTTTATTAGCCAAAATCGGTTTTTTGGTTTTTAAGTTAATTTTCATACCTAAAAGGGTGTTTATAAGCGAAATACCGTCAGCACCCTCGGCTTCGCACGCCTTGGCAATTTCAGTAATGTCGGTAACGTTGGGTGATAATTTAATAATAACGGGTTTGTCGGTAACCTTTTTAACCGCTTTGGTAACTGCCGCTGCGTTTTCGGGGTTTGTGCCGAAAGCAAGACCGCCACCGTGAACGTTGGGGCAGGAAATATTAACCTCAAACCAACCGATTTGGTCTTCACCGTTTAATTTTTCGCAGGTGTAAACGTAATCCTCAACCGAAAAACCGCTTACGTTAGCCATAACCTTTTTGTTAAAGCACTCTTTAAGCTTTGGTAATTCGTTAGCGATAACCGCATCGACACCGGGGTTTTGAAGACCTACCGAATTAAGCATACCGCTATCTACCTCGGCAATACGGGGTGTAGGATTACCAAAACGTGGATCTTTGGTTGTGCCTTTAAAAGAAAACGTGCCAAGGCGGTTTATATCGTAAAGCTCGGCAAATTCATATCCAAATCCGAAAGTGCCGCTTGCGGGAATAACGGGATTATCTAAAGTAATACCGCAAAGATTAACTTTTGTGTTTACCATATAATTTCCTCCCTGTAAAGTACGGGACCGTCTTTACAAATTCGCTTATTGCCGTATTTTGTTTTGCAGCTACAGCCCATACAAGCGCCAAAGCCGCAACCCATTCTTTCTTCAAAGCTAAACTGACCGCTTGTTTTTGCAACTTTTTCAATCGCTTTAAACATAGGCATTGGTCCGCAAGTGAAGAAATAGTCGTAATCGTCACCCATAGCGTCGGTAACAAAGCCCTTAACACCTGCGCTGCCATCAACGGTGGTAACAATAACCTTTACGCCAAGCATTTCAAACGCTTTATCGTAAAAGATTTCGCTTTTTGTGTTAAAGCCGAGAATAACGGTCGGCTTTTTGCCCATTTTCAAAAGCTCTTTACAAAGATTGAACATTGGGGGAATACCAACACCGCCGCCAATTAAAAGCGGCTTTTCGCAAGGCACTTCGGGGTTAAAGCCGTTGCCGAGACCAGTTAATAAATCAAGGGTTTCGCCCGCCTTCATTTT
>JAZQWD010000041.1:0-5988 GCA_045632165.1 Acutalibacteraceae bacterium
AACAACTTCGGTAGGATGATAGTGACCGTTATCCATAAGAGGAATGCATTTATCCTTATTCATAGCAGCATAAGAAAGTGAGAATTCAGCGCTGCCAACGGTATAAGCTTCTACACCGATACCGAATACCTTAGATTCAACACAGGGCTTAACCTTATTAAAGTCAAAAGGTTCGGATAAAATTTCATCAATAGATTCCTTATATCTTACACGGGGGCCCATTCTATCGGCAGGAATATCCTTAAAGCCGTCGCCTGTCCAAATATTCATAACACATTCCTGACCGAGTTCTTCAGCAAAGTACTGTGAAATTCTGATACAAGCTTTACCGTGTTCAATCCAGAATTTTCTTGTTTCTTCGTTAGGTGAAGAAAGGGTTAAAGGGTCACACATGGGGTGTGAGAAGAATGTGGGGTTAAAGTCACAGCCAAGACCGCGTTCTTTACAAAAATCAACCCACTTTTTGAAGTGCTTGGGTTCGATTTTATCTCTATCAACCCAACCGCCGTTTTCATCATCGAAAATAGCATAGCAAGCGTGAAGATTAAGTTTTTTAGTGCCTGGGCTAAGCTTTAATACCATATCGATATCTGCCATTAATTCTTCAGGTGTTCTTGCACGACCGGGATAGTTACCGGTGGTTTGAATACCGCCTGAAAGTGAATCAACTTTTTGGTCGAAACCACGCACGTCGTCACCCTGCCAACAATGAAGGGCTACGGGTACTGATTTTAGGGTTTCGATTGCCTTATCGGTATCTATCCCCCATTTTGCATACATTTCTTTTGCTTCTAAATATCTAGACATTACTCTACCTCCTGAATATCAAATGTATTAATAACAATTTCTCTTGCCTTTGCTAAATCAATATCATTATTTGTATACATAACCTGTGCTATAAGGTTACCGATAGCTGTGCCTTCGGTTGGACCAACAGTTACGCGTCTGTTAGTGTATTCCTTAGTAAGCTTATTTAAGTATTTATCCTTACTACCACCGCCAACGATAGCCACGCGGTCTACCTTTTTACCTGCAACGCGTTCAATTTCTTCAACAGTGTTTTTATAACTTGTTGCAAGTGAAATATAAACACTCTTAAGCACGTCGCCAATAGGAAGTTCGGGCTCGCCCAAGTAATTTCTTATTGCCTCTACCATATTTTCGGGGGCTAAGAAGCAGTCATCAGTGGGGTCAATAAGCTTATCATAGCTGCTTTCCATAGCCATTTGCATCATTTCATCATAGGTATATTTCTTATCTAAATTCCTGCGAATGTTTTGGAAAAGCCACATACCCATAATATTTTTAAGGAAGCGGAAACGGTAGTTAATACCACCTTCATTAGAAAAGTTTGCTTCCATAGCGGCAGGGGTTGTAACAGGATAAAGATTTTCGGTACCAACCAAGCTCCAAGTACCTGAAGAAATGAAAACTGAATTTTCATCCACCGGACATGCAGCAACAGCTGATGCGGTATCGTGGCTAGGACAAAAGATAACCTTTGCATCAAAGCCAACCTTTTCTTTAATTTCTTCAGTAAAGTTACCGATATATGTACTTGGTAAATTAAGCTCGCCAAAAACGTCGGCATTTATACCTAATTTTTCGCAAACATCTTTATCTATAGTTTTATCTTCGGCATTTACAAGGCCTGTTGTAGAGGCATTTGTGTACTCGTTTTTCATAACACCTGTTAAGCGGTATGAAAGATATTCGGGCATCATAAGTAAACGCTTTGCATTCTCTAACTTGCCCGACTTTTTATCGCACCAAAGTTGGAAAATAGTGTTATAGGGTTGGATTTGAATACCGGTTTTATTATAAAGTTCTTCCTTAGGAACAACGGCAAAAACTTCTTCAACAGCAGTTGCGGTACGTGAATCACGGTATGAAACGCAAGGTAAAATTTCCTTACCCTCGTTATCGAAAAGCACGTAGTCAACACCCCAAGTGTCGATAGACACCGTTTCGGGAATTTTGCCAAGCTTTTTACATTCGGCAATACCGTTTACAACGTCTGCGGTTAACTGTTCGATATCCCAAATAAGTGTTCCGTTTTGTTCTTTAAAGCCATTTTCGAATCGGTAAACTTCAGTAGTTTCAAGGCGACCATCTTTAAGTTCGCCCAAAATATGTCTACCACTTGAAGCACCAATATCAATTGCTAAGTAATACAATAAAAGACCCCCTTTTTATATTCTGTTACTATTTTAACAAATAACAGCATAAAAAGGTAGGTCGTGAAATTGCTTAAAAAGTGTCCTCTCTTGCAACTATGAAATTCTATAATCACGCGGTGTCATACCGTAATGCTCGGCAAATTTTTTATGAAAATAACTTACGTTCTCATACCCAACCGCAAACGAAATATCCGAAACTTTAGCCGCGGTATTTTTAAGTAAAAACGCTGCTTGTGATAAGCGTTTATCTTGAATTAACTGTGTATAGGTTTTACCCGTTTTTCGCAAAACCTCACGAGATAACCAGCTTATATCATAATGAAGCGCGTTTGCCGCTTCGGTAAGACTGCCGTTAACATAGTTTGTTTCAATATAATCTAAAAGCTTAATTACCGCCGCATCTTCCATAGTGTGTGCCGCAAGTTCTTCAGTATGTGCCATAAGCTGCATAAACAAAAGCGCCATTGTCATTTGACTGTTTTTTCGTTTATTGAGCAAATTACCCGAAACTATAAGCACCAAATTTTCAATTAAATTTTGCACCTCAATTATATCAGATACCTTATAATATAAATAACGGTTGGTCGCATTACCGCAAAGGCAATTAATTAAAAAGTTTTTTAAAGGTGTATCTTCTTCACCGAAAGCTGCTAAAGTATCAACAAAAAACTGTGGCAAAATAATAAAATTAACCGCTATATCGTTTTCATCGGCTTTTTTAATACTGTGACTTGTTCCCTGCCCTAAAAACAGCAATTCACCTTCGGAAAGATTAATTTCTTTGCCGTCAACAATATGGTTACTTACACCCTTGCACATATAAACTAGTTCTACATAATCGTGTGTATGTTCGGGGAAATCAATAAACCGCGTATGCTTACGCATTGTGATAAGCTTACCGGAATCCAGCAGTTTTTTACTGTTTACAGTATTTTTACCACCCCGCATATAAATACCGCGATTTATAGTTTTTTTACCGTTAAGAATTTCGGTTTCTTCCGCAGTAATCTTTTTTAAATCTTCAATAATTTCAGATTTAAGCATAGCCACACCTCGCTAACTAAAGGTATCTTTCTAAAACTATTTTAACAAAAAAGTGTCCTTAAATCAACAAAAAAATCCGCCACTTTTAAATAAGTGACGGATTATATAAAATCATTTACCAATAGATGTAGTTCTTAAGGTTACGTCGTGATAGCCGCCCTCTACAATACTGGTTGAGCTTACAATGGTAAGCTTTGCCTTTTCCTGTAGTTCGGGGATAGTAATTGCGCCACAGTTACACATTGTAGATTTAACCTTGTAAAGCGAACGTTCAACGTTATCGTGTAAAGAACCTGCATAGGTTACGTAAGAGTCAACACCCTCTTCAAAGTTGAGGTTTGCCTTACCACCCAAATCGTATCTTTGCCAGTTACGAGCACGGTTAGAGCCCTCGCCCCAATATTCTTTAACGTATTGACCATTTACCATAAGCTTAGGTGTAGGCGATTCGTCAAATCTTGCGAAGTATCTGCCAAGCATAAGGAAGTCAGCGCCCATAGCAAGAGCGAGAGTCATGTGATAATCGTGAACGATACCACCGTCGGAGCAAATCGGAACGTAAATACCTGTTTCCTTATAATACTCGTCACGTGCAGCAGCAACCTCAATTACAGCGCTTGCTTGACCGCGACCGATACCCTTAGTTTCACGGGTAATACAAATAGAACCGCCACCGATACCAACCTTAATAAAGTCAGCGCCTGCTTCAGCTAAAAATCTAAAGCCCTCGCGATCTACGACGTTACCTGCACCAATTTTTACGGTGTCGCCGTATCTTTCCCTTACAAAATCGATTGCGCGTTTTTGCCAAATTGTATAACCTTCGGAAGAGTCAATACAAAGCACGTCAGCACCTGCTTCAACAAGTGCGGGAACGCGGGTTTCATAGTCGCGGGTATTGATACCTGCACCAACTACGTAGCTCTTGTTTTTATCAAGAAGCTCACAGGGGTTTTCTTTATGTTGTGAATAGTCCTTACGGAATACAAAATACTTAAGATTGCCATCTTTATCAACGATAGGAAGCGAGTTAAGCTTGTTTTCCCAAATAATATCATTAGCGACTTTAAGGGTTGTGTCCTCAGGTGCTACTACAAGCTTATCAAGAGGGGTCATAAAGCTTGATACAAGCTCGGTGCCGTCCATACGGCTTACACGGTAGTCACGGCTTGTAACAATACCGAGTAATTTACCGGTTGCGGTACCGTCTTCGGTAACTGCCATAGTGCTGTGACCCTTTTCTTCAAAAAGTTCAAGAACTTCTTTAAGTGTATCGGTCGGCTTTAAATTAGAATCGCTTACTACAAAGCCCGCCTTATAGCTCTTTACGCGGGCAACCATAGCTGCTTCATTTTCAATAGTTTGGTTACCGTAAATAAACGAAATACCGCCTTCTTTAGCCAAGGCAATCGCCATAGTATCGTTAGATACCGACTGCATTATAGCCGAAGTAAGAGGAATATTCATAAGTATAGGGCATTCTTCTTTATCGGGTCTATATTTTACAAGGGGGGTTTTTAAAGATACGTTTTGAGGAACGCATCTTTCATCTGTATAACCCGGAATAAGCAAATATTCGCTGAAAGTACGCGAAGGTTCAGTAAAATAAGTAGCCATTGTTATCTCCTTTTAACTTAAAATATAGGTACGTAGCGAATATAGGTTATTCCCACTCGATTGTACCAATGGGCTTGGGTGTGAGGTCATATAATACGCGGTTAATACCTTCAACCTCGGCTGTAATTCTATCAGTTATTTTATGAAGCACCGCATAAGGTATTTCTTCAATAGTTGCGCTCATAGCGTCGGTTGTATTAACCGCGCGGATTATTGCGGGCCAACCCTCGTAACGCTTACCGTCCTTAACACCTACGCTCTTAAAATCGGGTACGGCAATAAAGTATTGCCAAACCTTTTCGGCTAAACCTGCGTTATCGAATTCTTCACGCAAGATTGCATCTGCCTCACGTAAAGCGTGAAGGCGGTCACGTGTGATTGCACCGAGGCAACGAACACCAAGACCAGGACCCGGGAAGGGTTGACGGTAAACCATTGCGTGAGGAAGACCTAACGCTTCACCCACAACGCGAACCTCGTCCTTATATAAAAGCTTTACGGGTTCAACAAGTTCCATTTCCATATCTTCGGGAAGGCCGCCAACGTTGTGGTGTGCCTTTACACCGTCAGATTCCAATATATCGGGATAAATTGTACCCTGCGCCAAGAAAGAAATTCCCGAAAGCTTTGCGGCTTCTTCATCAAAAACCTTAATAAATTCGTTACCGATGATTTTTCTCTTTCTTTCGGGCTCTGAAACGTCCTTTAAAAGGTATAAAAAGCGGTCTGAAGCATCAACGTAAACAAGGTTAGCGTCAAGCTCTTTACCGAAAACCTCAATTACCTGCTCGCTTTCGCCCTTACGCATAAGGCCGTGGTTTACGTGACCGCAAACAAGCTGTTTGCCGATTGCTTTAATTAAAAGTGCCGCAACAACCGAGCTGTCAACACCGCCCGAAAGAGCAAGCAAAACCTTTTTGTCGCCTACTTGCGCGCGAACCTCGGCAATTTGTTCCTCGATAAATTTATTAGCGAGGTCAAAGTTTGTTATTCTTTCCATTGATTCCGGTCTAACGTTTGAACTCATAGTTTTTTGTCCTCCTTAGTTTGTGTAGTTGTCGAAATATCCTTGAACGAGGACAACAGGTGTACCCTTATCACCCGAACCGCTTGTAAGGTCACAAAGCGAACCGATAAGGTCGGTAAG
>JAZQWD010000042.1:0-11350 GCA_045632165.1 Acutalibacteraceae bacterium
CCTGCAAGATAAACTGCATCAGCGCCGTAATCAACCGCCGCTTTAAGACGAACTATATCACCGGCGGGGCATAAAAGTTCGGGTATATTATTTGTTGAAGTATTCATAAATCCAATTTCCGTCATTTTTTAATTTATTAATGGTTGCATTTTGTTCGGCATAGGTCTTATGGAAATAGAACTTGCCATTTTTATCTGTTACAAAGTAGAAATATTCACTGCCTTCGGGGCTTAAAGCGGCATTAATCGCTTTAATACCGGGTGAGCAAAGTGGTCCTGGTGGTAATCCCTTCGCTTTATAGGTGTCGTATCTTTCATCGTCGTTTTCGAAAGAATCACCGTAATAGCAGGTGGGGGAAGAACCTAAAGTTGCAAAGTTAGGGCTCTTAAGTCGGTTATAGAACACACCTGCAATTTTTGGTAATGAATTGGTATCAATACCTGCCTCCATTTGAATAATAGAAGCCATTGTTAAAATTTCGTGCATACTGTAACCAAGGTTTTCGGCTTTTTTATACATATCATCAGTAATACGGCTTTCGGTTTCAGAAAGCATTTTTTCAACAACTGATTTTGCTGCCGCTTTAGAATCATCTAACTTATAAAATTCGTAAGTTTCGGGGAAGAGATAACCTTCAAGTGTATAGTAGGTGTTTTTATCTTTAGCACCCCTTAAAAGCTTGCTTTCTAGTGCCGCATTATTTAAAGCTTCAAGAAAATCGACTTTTTGGCAAACACCTGCTTTTTCTAAAATTGATGCAATACCTAAAACAGTAACGTTTTTGCCGTTAACATTTTTAACGTAATCGTTAATACCCGTACCTTCTGGAATAGTTACCTTAATAGTTTTTGCTTTTGCACCTTGTGTGATAAGCTTTTGAGCGATTTGATCATAGCTGTCACCCTCATTAAACTTATAAACACCGTACTTAAACTTGCTTTCATATTTTTTAAGCTTTGCAAAAACACGGAATCCAATTGCAGAATTAATAATGCCTTCATCTTCTAATATTTCGGCAATTTCGGCTGTGTATGTGCCTTGCTTAATTTCAATTTCAATGTCTTTACCGTTTTTTCCGCCGTTCATATCACTGATAAAGAACGCCGAAACACCGATAACTGCTGCTAAAATAACAGCAACAACACTTAAAACAATAATTAAAATTTTCTTTTTCATTTAAAACCCTCAAATCATTTAAACATCATTTGAATTTTTAAATCGTCTGCTGTTTTCTTGTCTTTTAAGTAGGTGAGTATACTAAACCCAAAGTTAAAAGCAACTCCAACACCTTTGGCGGTTATAATATTACCATCATTCACAACCGAAACATCTGTAACAAGTGCGTCGATTAGGTCCTTTTCAAAACCGGGGAAACAGGTTGCATATCTATCGTGAAGTATACCCTTATGACCTAAAATAGAAGGTGCTGCGCAAATTGCACCAATAAGCAAATTGTTTTTATTTGCATAATCGATTGCTTCTTGTACCGTTTTGTCATTTTCAAGGTTTATGGTGCCTGGCATACCACCCGGAAGTATTATTCCTTCAAGATTTTCTAAATTATCAAAATTTATTTCTTCGGTTGTAATATCACAAATAATTGGTATATTGTGTGAACCGACAATGGTTTTGCCGTTTACACCAACGGTTATAACCTCTAATCCCGCGCGCTTTAAAATATCAATTGGGGCAAGTGCTTCACATTCTTCAAAGCCGTTTGCTAAAAATACGTAAATCATAAATTAATCCTTATAAATCTCTAAAACTGATTTTAAAACATCTTCTGCAATTTCGTCGATAGTGCGGGCTTCGCCATCTTTAGCGCAGGGGATAATATCCCAATTTGAAAACTTAGCGGTAAAAATTGCGGCTTTTCTGCAACGGTCAAGGTATTCGGTGTCTTTTTCGTGAATATCTTTTTTTGCCTCATCACCCTCATAACGCTTTGATAAAAGTTTTTGTGAAACTTCAATCGGCATATCAAGGAAAATTACCTTATCGGGCTTGGGAATAGCAACCTTGTTATATTCAAAATCGTAAAGCCAGTTTAAAAAGTTTTCCCATTCGCTTTCGGGTAATTTTGAACATTGATGAACAGCATTAGAGGTAGTATATCTGCCTGATACTACAGTACCGCCGCCCAAGTAATATTCGCCCCAATTTGCTTTAAAAGAGGCATAGCGGTCAACACAGTAAAAGGTTGATGCCGCATAAGCGTTGACGTCGCCCGGCTTTTTACCAAAGTCACCTGCTAAATACATTTTAACAAGCGTGCTAGAGGGATTATCATAATCAGGGAAAGAAACCTTTTTACAGTCAATACCTGCTTTTTTCAAGTTTTCGGGGAGCAAATCAAGCTGTGTTGACTTACCGCTTCCGTCAAGACCTTCTAATACTATAAGTTTACCCATTGTTTTTAAGTCCTTCATAAAATTCTTTAATTTCTTTATAATGACCGCAGGTCATTTTGCCTTCGGGGCAAGGACCGCTAACACATGCGGGACCTGCGTTTTTAAATAAGTTAGGCGCAACCTCTAAAACAAGTGCTAACATTTGGTCGGCAACGTCCTTAATTTCCCACTGTGCGCGGTTACAGCAACGGTGACGGAAAAAGTTCATAAGTGAACGTGCGTTCATTGTCATTACCATTTGTGTTTCGCAAGCGTTGGGAAGTACAAAACGTGCATCTTCAATGGCTTTTTTTTCAGCTAAACGGGTTGCGGTTTTTTCGTCTTTTCCTTCAGCCATAAAGGTTTTAATATGTTTTTCTTTTAAAACTTCAGCAAGAGCGTCATAACGGCGTTGGTCTTCAGCCATAATTTCATCATATATTGCTTTAGCTTCGGGAATTGCTTCAATTTCAGGCGGGGTGACGTATTCAAAGCTACCTTCACGCACGTAACGTTGACTTTTAACCGAAAAAGATGCCATTCTATGACGGGTGATTTGCGCTAAAAGTGCGCGTGAAACACCCTCGATACCAAATGTAAAGCTTGCGTGTTCAATCGGACTTTCGTGACCGATTTCGCTTAACATTTCAACAAACTGCGCTGCTTTTTCATCGGTTAAATTTTCCCTTAAATCTTTAATATTTGATGCACTGTAACAAAGCTTTGCGGCAGACGCAACGCAATGTTCAGGATATGGTGTATGCCCTAAAAGATATACCCTTGCCATTAAATTTCCCTCCCAAAAAGTATAATCAATTTATTATATCAAAAAGAGTAAATTTTTTCAATAAAAATTAATATATTTTTATTTTCAGTCAAAATTTGTATAATTAATAAGAAAAAAATGGTGAATTTTCAAAAAGTTTATACACTTTTTTGTTAAAAAGGACTTTTTTTGTCGACCGATTTATGTTATTATATATATGAACTTGAAATATTATGGAGGGGTCCGTTATGGCAAAAGTAGATTTTAAACACACACCTTATGGCGATTTGGCAATTATCAGTATGAAAGGTTGCGAGGATGTCGCAAGCAAGGTTGACCATTATCTTAAGAATTGGCGCAATGCTGATGAAGATGAAACTTATATTGTTAAGCCGCATTGCCCTCGTTTTGGCACAGGTGAAGCAAAGGCAGTTTTAAAGCATACCGCTCGCGGTGTTGACGCTTACATTCTTTGTGACTGCTTCAACTACAGTGTTGAATACAAAATGTATGGTAAAACAGTTCCTATGAGCCCTGACGACCATTTCCAAGATTTAAAGCGTGTTATTGCTGCGCTTGGAGGTAAGGCAAGAAGAATTACCGTTATTATGCCTATGCTTTATGAAGGCAGACAGCACAGAAGAACCGCACGTGAATCTATGGACTGTGCAATGGCTTTACAAGAACTTGTTGCTATCGGTGTAAAAAATATTATTACATTTGACGCACACGACCCCCGTGTAAATAACGCAATCCCGCTTGACGGTTTTGATAACGTACAAGCTACCTATCAAATGATTAAGGCATTACTTAAATCTGTTCCCGATATTCAACTCGACCGTGAACATACAATGATCGTTTCTCCTGACGAGGGCGGCATGGGTCGTTGTATTTACTATTCATCAGTTTTAGGTCTTGAACTTGGTATGTTCTATAAGCGCCGTAACTATTCAGTTATTGTTAACGGTAAGAACCCCATCGAAGCACACGAATTCTTGGGCGCTGATATTAAAGGCAAAGATTTAATCTTAGTTGACGATATGATTTCTTCAGGCGAATCAATGCTTGATATTTCCGCAAAGCTTAAGGAACGTGGCGCAAAGCGTATTTTCGTTTTCTCAACCTTTGGTCTTTTTGTTGACGGTTTAGAAAAGTTTGACGAATATTACGAAAATGGTCTTATTGATAAGGTGTTTACAACTAATCTTATTTACCAAACACCTGAACTTTTATCACGCGAATGGTACTGCAGCGTTGAAATGTCAAAGTACATTGCATTGCTTATCGAAACCCTTAACTACGACCATTCAATCAGTAAACTTTTAGACCCTGTTGATAGAATTCACAAAGCGGTTGAAGCTTACAAAGCAAAATAATTTTTTAAAATTAGATATTCTTCAAGAGCGACGGCTTTATCGGGCTGTCGCTTTTGAACGCTTAATAACATTTTTGTGAGGATTTATTATGTTTAATAAAATTTGCATTTTAATACCTTCCCTAAACCCTGATGAAAAGCTTATGCAAACCATTGCAGGGCTTAAAGAGGTCGGCTTTAAAAATTTCGTTATTGTCGATGACGGAAGTGATTCCGCACACCAAAAGAATTTTCCTGAAACCGATAAAGATAATAACTTTATTGTTTTGCGACACCCTTTTAACAAGGGCAAAGGCGCAGCTATTAAAACTGCGTTTAAGTTTATTTTGAAGTATTCGAATTCTATTGAGGGTGTTATCACAGTTGACGGTGACGGTCAGCACGACCCTGAAGACGTTAAAAACTGTGCCGAGGCATTGCTACGCGAGGGTGATAAAATAATCCTTGGTTGTCGCGATTTTTCACTTTCACATGTACCGCCCCGCAGTCGTTTCGGTAATAAGACTACTTCGCTTGTATTTAAAACCCTTTGCGGTATTAAAATTTCAGATACACAAACAGGTCTTCGCGGTTTTCCCACCCAGCATTTACCTTTCTTGCTTAAGGTTAAAGGCGAACGCTTTGAATATGAAACCAATATGCTTTTAAAATTTAAGCAAGCGGGTATAGAATTACACGAAGTAACTATTAAGACAATATATGAAGAACCGGGTGAGCATAAATCACACTTTAAAACTGTAAGGGATTCTATCCGTGTTTACAGCTTTATTTTGGGCTTTTGGCTTTCTTCAACTGCTTCGGCTATAATAGATTTATTACTCTTTTATTTACTTAACAAGTTCTGCGGAGGTATTTTCGGCGGTTTAAGTGTTTTAATATCTACTGTTATTGCACGTGCGGTTTCTTCGCTTACAAACTTTACAATTAACCGCAGTCAAGTATTTGACTTTGACGGCAACGGTAAAAGAGCGTTGTTCCGTTATTATGCTTTGGCGATTCCGCAAATGCTTGTATCGGCAGGTCTTGTTTGGGTTTTGTCGACATTGTTTTCTAATAATCCCGAAATTGAAGCGGTTTTCAAAATTATTGTTGATATCGTGCTTTTCTTTATAAGCTATCGCATTCAACAAACTTGGGTTTTCAGCACTGCCGCAAAAAAATCTAAAGAAGAAGTACCCAAAAAGAAGTTAACCGTTAAAAACGTTATTAACCGTTCTTTAATTTCTGTTGGCACTGCAATCTTACTTATTGTTGTAACTGCTTTTTCGGCAGGTATGGTAGTTGCTCACGGTCCCAGTGAAACAATGCGCGATATGTTGGTGCTTTCGGCTATGCAGGCAAGTGCTACAAAGTGGGTTCCCGGTCTTTTTTTGCCTAAGGATAAGGTACAGGAAATTGTTGATAACAGTTATAAAATCAATACCGATTCAATCGACGTTGACGATTACGTTGGTTCAGGTGATGAAGATGAGTGGAAGGATGCTAAAAACGGCACAAAGCTTATCTTTTTACAAAAGCCAAACTTTAAGGCATATCTTTTAATGGTTAAAGATCCTACACGCGTTAAAGTTGGTGTTTCAAGTGAAAACTTTGCATCTGCAACAGGCGGTAAGCGTATCTTTGAATTTGCTGAAAAATATAACGCACTTGCTGTAATCAACGCCGGTGAGTTTGCTGATGGTGGCGGCAAGGGTACAGGAGCACAACCTATCGGTCTTACTTATTCATTAGGTAAAAAGGTTTGGGGCGGTAACGGTAGCCGTACCTTTATGGGCTTTACTAAGGAAAATAAATTTGTTTGTTATGAGGGTATAACCGTTAAAAAAGCAGAAGAACTTGGTATTCGTGATGCGGTTTGCTTCCAAACAGGCAACTTGCTTATTGACCATACTGAAAAAGAAGATGGTAGTATCGATAAGGTAAATCTTCATTACGGTGATGGTAATATCGGTGCGGCACAGCGTACTGCAATCGGTCAGCGCGCTGACGGTACAGTAATTATGCTTGTAACTGACGGTAGAAGCGCAAGCAGTATTGGTGCTACACGTAACGACGTTATTGATATTCTTGTTGAATACGGCGTAGTATCTGCAGGTATGCTCGACGGTGGCTCTTCGGCTATGATGTATTACCGCGATTACTACAATGTTTATAATATGGATACTTCAAAACTTGACAATTATCAAAAACAGGGTCTTGTAAATCAGTATAAGGCATTTACAACACCTAGAAGATTACCTACTTGCTTTATCGTAACGGAGGAATAATGCTATGAAAACTAAATCTTTGTTTTATAAAATTTATTTTTCTGTTGTTGCGGTATTTTTAGTTTTACTTATCGCTGGTTTGTTTGTGCTTAATTCGGTGCTTACTGTTTTCGAAGCTGCCCAACCAACCGGTCTTATGGAAACAATCGTTACAGAATACCTTGAAAAAGGCGATTTAAATGGTGCGATTGAGGAATATAATATTCCGCTTTCGGCTTATGAAAGTAAGACAGATATTAATAAGGCATTTAAAGCAATTATTGGTAATAAAAAGCTTACGGTTGCTTCTTCGGGTAAAAAACTTAAGGGTTATACTGAAGTTTATAATGTAAAAGCCGATGATGAAAATGTTTTAACCTTTTACCTTAAAAAAGCCAAAAAAGGCGGTAAATACGGTATAAAGGGTTATGAGGTTGGCGTTGCCGAGGTTGAAAGTAATATTTGCAAGAATTACGAAATATACGCGCCTTCTGACGTTAAAATAGTTATCAACGGTATTGAAGTTAAAAAGGAAGACCGTATTGATAATGAATTACCTAAAATTTTAACCGATAAGTTAGGAGATAAAACCGCAATTACACTTCAAACCATAAAGGTTGAAAACTTAATTTGCGATAAGTTTGAGGTTAAAGCATATTCGAATGATGGTACTGAGGTTTCAGTGAGAGAAAACAACGGTGTTTACACAGTTGAGCAGGGCATAGAAGAAGCAGAGCTTACAAACCTTAAAAACCATGCATTAAATGCAAGTCAGGGCTATGCAAAGTTTATGCAAGAAGATGCTTCGCTTGGTAGCATTTCCCACTTTTTTGATACCTCGACTGAGTTTTATAAATACGTACGTAAAACTGAGCTTTGGGTTTGGACACACACCGGCTACCGTTTTGAAGACGTAACTTTTGGCGAAGCACATAAATATAATGACAACCTTTACAGTTGCCGCGTAACCTTTACGCATATTCTTACTTGGGGTAATAAAGTATATAAAGATTATTTTGATAAATACGTTTATATTGAAAAAACCGCCAACGGTTTAAAGGTTATTGATATGCAAACACCTAATAGTAAATAAATAAAAACACCGCTTGAATTCAAGCGGAGTTTCTTTATATCATTTTATTATCGATTAAATATTTTAATTTTAAAATTGCGGCTTGGGTTTTGGCATCTTTAATTTCGCCTGAAATTATCATTTCAACCGCCTTTTCAAGAGGAATTTTTTCAACCTCTAAAAATTCGTCTTCATCGGGGTCACAGTCGCCAAAATCAAGGTCAAGCGCTGCAAACATCCAAATAATTTCACCGCAGTATCCCGGTGTGGGGTAAAGCTCACCTAAAGATATAAAACGTTTTGCAGTTGCACCCGTTTCTTCTTTAAGTTCGCGCTTGCCACACATAAGCGGGTCTTCATCTATAGAATCGCGCTTACCTGCGGGAATTTCAAAAATTTCTTCCATATAAGGATAACGGAACTGTTTAACAAATAATACCTCGTTATTATCGGTTAAAGCGGCAACACAAACGCCGCCGTTGTGTTCAACCACCTCGCGAAAAGCGGTTGTTCCGTTAGGCAAAAGCGCAGTATCGCGCCTAACTTTAATAATTTTTCCGTTAAATATATATTCTTTCGTAAGTTGTTTTTCAGTTAAATTCATTGTTATCACCTTGAATTATTATATTATTTCGGGGTTGTTTTGTCAATTACTTATATAGCAAGTGCGGCACTTAAGGCGGTAACGATAGGGCAGTTAACCGAAAAAGAAAGGTTGGTTTTATCAAGCAGTCAACACAGCGCCGAGCTGCTTAATGAAATTAACGTAATCGAGGAAGCCGAAACCTCTGAATTGCAGTCAAGTGCAAATGAGGAAAATTCAGCGTTGCAGAATTCTTCGCAAAATGGTATAATAAACGAAAGTAGCGATAATGCTACTATAACTGCACCTAAATATAGCGAAGAGCAACATAGAGCGGCTATTTTGCGATATAAAAGCGGCGAAGCATATACAATTAATGCAAAGTTGCGTGAGGGTGTGGGGTTAGATATTGATGATCAAGAGTTTGTTGATGTGCTAAACGAAGGATTACAGCAATTACCTACATACGAAGGTACAGTTTATAGAAATCTTGTTTTCGATGATTTCGGTGGAAAAGAAGCTTTGGACGAGTTTCTTAAACAACATGTTCCGAACAACATTATAATTTACGAACAATTTATTTCGTGTAGCACAAAAATAGATGGCTATCCGGTTGAAGGTAATTTTAAAGTTCATCTAATTATTGATAGCAAAACTGCACGTAATTTGGACGGTTATGGCAATAATATGGAAAGCGAAGTACTATATGGCACGGATTCTGTATTTATTGTTGAGAAAATTCTAACCGAAGAAAATATCCCTACAATATATTTGAAGGAGGCACAGGCAAATGGATACAACACCATTAAAGAACAAAGCGATGCAGTGTTCAACTTGCAAGAATCTTATTCGCGGGACGGTGACCTGCAAGGCGTTCCCGCAAGTAATACCGTGGGAGATTTTGACGGGCAAGTTCGACCACAGTCGACCTCATCCGCAGGACAACGGAATAATGTACGAAGTAACGGAGGGCAGGGAAGCGTATTATCCGCCGAATCCCAAGAACAAATAAGTAAGCAAGCAGACTCGGAAAACGGGCCTGCTTCTTTTATGCCTGAAAACGGTTAAGATTTACATTCTGCGGGAGTGAGTGGTACAAATTTTGGAGTGAACGGTAAAAAAGCGCCTGAACGCCACCACACTAATAAAGCTGAGCAGGAATATATCAAGCGCGTTTGTGAGGCATTAGGAATTAAAATGCAGTTTGTACATATCACAACAAAGCTTATGAAGAGTTACGGAAATGATTTTACCGAAGATACGTTGCCCGACGGTTTTTATAATAAAGAAGATGGCACGTTGTATATCGGCTATACCGGTTATGACCCCGTTAAGTTTGTTTTAAAGCACGAGCTTACCCATTTTGGTGAAGGTATCAAGCAATATAATAAGTTTATGCCGGTAATAAACCCATTCTGGCGATTTTGGAATTGAATCCCACAAATAAGAAAGGAATTCAGCTAAATGAATTAAAAATTTCAAGTGCTTATGGAAAGGACAATGCACAAAGCTTTATAGATAGCTCCGAACTTTTGTATAAGGATGCAAATAAAAAAAGAGTTAGTGAATGGGAAAAGCGTACTAGGCTCCATTTGCCGGTCGGCGATTCCGTTACTAACTCTAATAACAGTATATCGGATAAATCCAATCCTGTCAAGAATAATATACCCGATAGCGGCGCAAATAATTCCGGAAACGGCGCAAATAACTCCAATAACGGCCTAAAATTCACAATTTCCCGTGCTTTAGATGAAGAAAAAATCAAAAAAGCCGAAGCGTACGAAAACGGTGAGAATGAATATGTTATTGAAGATTTCAAAAAAATGGATATTCATTTTTTACACAAACACCTAATATATATTAAAAGAGGTGTTAAAAATGAAAGCAATTATAAAACCGATAGAATATGATTATTTCGCCCGTCAGCGTGCCATTGATGAAATATGCCGAGAATACCCATTTATTAAAAGAACAGTTATTGGTAAAAGCTGTATGGGTAAGGATATAACTGCGCTTAAAATTGGCTCTGCAAGTGAGTATTCGCTTATTACCGCTGCTTTTCACGGTAGCGAGCGCATAACCTCAACGGTGCTTTTAATGTATATTGAAGATTTGGCTTATGCCATTAAAAATGATTTATCTATTGAGGGTGTAAACGCTATTCGCGGTTTAAAGGGCAGGGGAGTTATTTTTGTGCCTTGTGTTAATCCTGATGGGTGCGATATTTCACTTTTGGGCAGGGCTGCTTGCGGCAATGATGCCGACCGCATTACACGGCTTTGTAAAAATGATTTCACACACTGGAACGCAAATTTTCGCGGTGTAGATATTAACCATAATTTTAATGCCGATTGGGAAAATCTGCGTGATAAAGAACGTAAAATGGGAATATATGGTCCTTCACCCACGCGCTATGGTGGACCTAAACCCGAAAGTGAACCCGAAACAATGGCACTTGTTAACCTTTGTAAAAAGACGAAAATTAGGCACGCAGTTGCATTACATAGTCAAGGTGAAGTGATTTACTGGGATTTTGGAGATTATACACCGCCTCGTTCAAAGCGTATTGCCGAAATATTGGCAACGGCTTCGGGGTATGCGCTTGACGTACCAATTGCGATTGCCGATGGCGGCGGCTTTAAAGATTGGTTTATAGAAGAATTTAACCGTCCCGGTTTTACAGTCGAAATTGGCAAAGGGCAAAACCCGTTACCCGCCGAAAATGGGGAAGAAATATATCTAAAAATACGCGAGATGTTAACATTAGCGACAATTATATAAATTGGGGTTTGTCGCTGCGCGATTAAATAATAAATAAGAAAGAATAAAGAATAAAATCGGTGTCGGCTGTGCCGACGAATTTATATATCGTGCCGTAGGCACACATTATTTATTATTTATTATTTTTTCTTTATTCT
>JAZQWD010000043.1:0-8709 GCA_045632165.1 Acutalibacteraceae bacterium
ATTACCACAAGCCAAAAATGCACCACGTATAAAGGAAAGCGGACAACAATCTCGTTGAAACAAACTACGGTCAATAACCGTTTCGTTAATGCCAAAATCGATTAAAGCCAAAATTTTAAGGCGGTCGGACGGCGACTCAACCTCAGCTTTATATGTAGGTCTTTTACTGCCGCCACAGGTAATTTTAACCTCTGCACCGTAGTTAAACTTAATTAAATCAGCATAAGCTTTGGCAACGTTTTCGTTACCCGTTTGAAGGGCGATTTTCTTTATAGAAAAAGACCTTCCGAAAAGCATAAAACCGTATATATAGGACGGCTTACAACAGGCGGACGGTCTTATATTTATAAGTTCGTTTTTTACGTCAGAACAAAAAGACATTATTTATATCCTCTTCCAAATAACAAGCTCGGCATCCTTGCCGCCTTCACTGTATTCAAACACAACAAGCTGCTTTTTATCGGTAACAAGACCAAAGCAACGATCTTCATTTTGTTTGTGTAATTCAGCAACGTAATACATTTTATTATCGTCTAAAATTTTTGCAATTTCGCCGTTTGGCAACTTACACTCGATATTAACAAAATCGCCCTTATGACCGTAAAGTTTTTGAAGCTCGGGCATACCCTCGATATTAAGCTCGTTAAATTTTTTAATCAAATTTTGCATTACTGTTTACCTACAAATATAATTTCGGTTTCTAAATCTACACCGTCGGCTTTTTTAACAACCGACTGAATTTCTTTAATAAGCGCTTTAACGTCATTAGCGGTGGCATTTTTAAAATTGATTATAAATCCAGCGTGTTTTTCGCTCACCTGCGCACCGCCAACGGTAAAGCCCTTAAGATTGTTTTGTTCAATAAGCGCACCCGCAAAATAACCTGTAGGGCGCTTAAAAACGCTGCCCGCGCTCGGGTATTCAAGTGGTTGCTTGGTTATACGACGTTCCATATAATCATCCATAGCGGCTTTAATTTTATCTTGTTCTTCATTTTTTAATTTAAAAGTAGCAGATAAAACAATACCGCCGTTTTCTTTGAAAATACTTGTACGGTAGCCAAGACGCATATCCTCAGCATTAATGGTTACTACCTCACCGTCGCGGGATAAATATTCTGCGCTTACAACCGCATCGGAAAACTGACCGCCGTAAGCACCGCAATTCATATACAGACCGCCGCCGACACTGCCTGGAATACCGTAAGCAAATTCAATACCCGAAAGACCGTTTTGTAAAGCGGTGGTGCAAAGATTTGCAACGCTAACCCCCGCACCTGCGGTAATTTCATCATCATTTACAGTAATACCATTAAGACCCGCCATAGAGATAACTATACCCTCTATGCCGCTATCCGACACTAAAAGGTTAGAACCCTTACCGAGCACAAAAAACGGTATATTAAGTTCTTTTGCCTTGCTGATAATTGCTTTTAGCTGTTCAGCATTTTCGGGCATAACGAAATAATCACAACCGCCCCCTATTTTAAAGCTTGTGTGATTTTTCATAGGTTCATTTTGTTTAAACTTGATGTTTTGCTCGTTGCAAAATGTCAAAAAAGGCATTAGAATAACTCCTTTAAAATGCTTCTACTGCTGTATCGCTTGGGTCTTCATCGGTCATACCAAGTTTTTTGAGTAAATCTTCCGCCGCGTTATAGCCAAGCTTCTTCTGACGGTGATTCATAGCCGCAACCTCGATAATAACCGCAAGGTTACGACCCGGCTTAACAGGTATGGTAAGTGACGGAATTTTAAGCCCTAAAATTTCGGTGGTTTGTTGTTCAAGACCGATACGGTCGTACATTTTCGTAACGTCCCATTGTTCAATATTAATAACAAGGTCAATCTTTTCGGTTAATTTAACCGCACCCGCACCGAATATACGGCTCGCGTTAATAATGCCTATGCCGCGAAGTTCGATAAAATGACGGATATTATCAGGCGCAGTACCAACAAGTGACTTATCTGAAACGCGACGGATTTCAACCGCATCGTCGGCAATAAGACGGTGACCGCGCTTTACAAGCTCAATAGCGGTTTCACTTTTACCGACGCCGCTATCACCCATAAGTAAAATACCTTCACCGTAAACTTCAACCAAAACGCCGTGTTGTGTCATACGAGGTGCAAGATTAAGATTTAAAAACGCAATAAGTGCTGCCGAGAATGCCGAGGTAGATTCACCTGTTTGCAAAAGCGGAATACCGTATTCTTTTGCTATTTCAATATATTTTTCACCAAATTCCAAATCACGGCAAACAACCACAGCCGACGGCTTGCGGTCAAAAAATTCGCGAATACGCTGTTCAGCTTTTTCGGGAATAAAGTGCTTTATAAAGCTTTCTTCACTTTTACCGATAATTTGAATACGGCGTTCATCAAAAAATTCATAATAACCCGCCATTTGAAGACCGGGACGGTTGATTTCGCTTGAAGAAATCATAATTTCCGATAAAGGAACGGGAGCATTAAGCACCTTTAATGAAAATTCTTTAACTATTTTTTCAAGGGAAACCGTGTATTTCGAGTTCATAACGTACCACCTTACAGTTTATTCAAAGTAATTATACTATATTTTTCACTAAAAGGCAAAACATTTTGTAAAAAATTAACTTTTTTCTTGATAATAATGTTCTTTGGCTGTATAATTAACAGGATAATTTTCTATAAAGGATGAAAAAATTTATGAAACTCGGTATGGTAGGTTTGCCAAACGTAGGCAAATCAACACTTTTTAACGCTATTACAAATGCAGGTGCACAGTCTGCAAACTACCCCTTTTGTACTATTGAACCAAACGTTGGCATGGTAAGCGTACCCGACGAACGTCTTGAAAAATTGGCTGAAATTTATCAGCCAAACAAGTTTACCCCCGCGGTTATCGAATTTGTTGATATTGCAGGTCTTGTAAAGGGCGCTTCAAAGGGTGAAGGTCTTGGTAACAAGTTCCTTTCAAACATTCGCGAGGTTGATGCTATCGTTCACGTTGTACGTTGCTTTGAAAGTGATGATATAATTCACGTTGAAGGTTCGGTTGACCCCGCACGTGATATTGAAACAATTAATTTAGAACTTGTATTTTCCGATATGGAAATGGTTACCCGCCGTCTTGATAAAGCAACCAAAGCATTAAAGGGCGACAAAAAAATGCAAGGTGAAGTTGACTTTTTAAAGCGCCTTTTGGAACACCTTGAAAACGGTCAACCCGCAAGAAGCATTGAAATCAATGATGAAACCGAGCAAGAAATCATTAACACCACTGCACTTTTATCAGCAAAACCCGTTATCTATGCTTGTAATATGAGCGAAGATGATTTTATAAACGGAATTAACAGTAATAAAAATTACCAAACTGTGCAAACTATTGCTGAAAGCGAAAAAGCCGAAATTTTGCCTATTTGCGCAGCTTTAGAAGCCGAAATTTCAGGTCTTTCAGACGAAGAAAAGGTAATGTTTTTAGAAGAACTTGGTTTAGAGCGTAGCGGTCTTGACCGTATGATTCAAAAATGCTATGCCCTTTTAGGTCTTATTTCTTACCTTACCGCCGGTAAAGATGAAGTTCGCGCTTGGACAATTACAGTAGGTACTAAAGCTCCACAAGCGGCCGGTAAAATTCATACCGACTTTGAACGTGGATTTATTCGTGCCGAGGTTATTAACTTTACCGAATTTATGGAATGTAACGGCAATATGGTTACCGCCAAGGAAAAAGGTTTAGTTAGAAGCGAAGGCAAGGAATATATTATGAAGGACGGCGATATTGTTCTTTTCCGCTTTAACGTTTAATTTTAGGAGTTATCTATGCTATTTTATTATGGTTTAGACTATTACTATTTAGTTTTGGTTTTACCCGCAATTTTGCTTATGACTATCGCGCAAATTTCGGTAAAAACCACCTTTTCGAAATATTCGCAAAAATTATGCAATTCTACAGGTGCAGATGCCGCCCGCCGTGTACTTGAAGCAAATGGAGTAAGCGGTGTTAGAATTGAACGCGTTTCAGGTAATCTTACCGACCATTTTGACCCAAAAACAAACGTTATAAGACTTTCCGACGCAGTTTATGACAGCAATTCGGTTGCTGCCGTAGGCGTTGCCGCCCACGGAGCAGGTCACGCGGTGCAATATGCAAGAAATTGGGCACCTATTAAAATTCGTGGCGCTATTTACCCCATTTGCAATTTGGGTTCAAGATTGGCTATTCCCCTTGTTATGTTTGGCTTTTTGTTCAGTTTTTATTATCTTATTGATTTAGGTATTATCTTTTTTGCTTTAGCGCTTTTGTTTCAGCTTATCACGTTACCTGTTGAATTCAACGCTTCTCACAGAGCGGTAACCGCTATTACAGAAACCAGAATTTTAGGTACTGACGATGAAATTAACGGTACTAAAAAGGTGCTTTTCGCCGCAGCGATGACCTACGTTACTTCATTTTTGGTTTCCCTCGCTCAGCTACTTCGTTTACTAGCCCTTTCAAACCGCAGAAGAAGATAACTAAAAGGCAGGTTTTACCTGCCTTTTTTGTATATTGCCACAATAATTTCACATAATATTTAGGGTGAAATTATGGCTAAATTTATTATGTTTTTAATTGGTTCTTTCGGATATGGTTTAATTGAAATTTTATGGCGCGGGCGCACACATATTTCTATGCTTTTAGCAGGTGGGATTTGCTTTTGCGGGTTTGCATATTTGGGGCAAAAATTAAAGCGTTTAAATATGTTTTTAAAAGCAATTATCGGTAGCTGTTTTGTAACCTTTATTGAACTGATTTTTGGTGTATTTTTCAACCTTATTTTAAAGCAAAACGTTTGGAATTATTCGGCGCGCCCATTTAATTTTAAAGGGCAAATTTGCCTTTTATATTCGCTATATTGGGCAGTTTTAAGCGTTATTTTTATACCGCTTGCACAAAAGGTAAATAACCGATTGCAAAATAAATAATATAATGGTATAATATAGTCGGTGATATTATGGATTTTTTACACAGGACATGGGCGGAAATTGATACAAAAGCCCTTGTACATAATTTAAAAATTTTTAAAGAGAAGCTGGGCGACACAAAGTTTATGGCGGTTGTAAAAGCCGACGCTTACGGTCATTCGGCTAAAGATTTATGCCCTATTCTAGACCAAAACGGTGTAGATTGGTTTGCTGTTTCTAACATAAACGAAGCCCTTACTTTAAGGGAAAATGGAATCCAAAAGCCAATTTTAATTTTGGGATATACCCCTGTTGATATGGTACGCGAGCTTGAAAAAAACAATATTTCTCAATGTGTTTATTCATTAGAATATGCCGAAAAATTATCTGCTCTTGCAGTATCTTACGGTATTAAAGTTAAAGCCCATATAAAGCTTGATACAGGTATGTCACGCCTTGGCTTCAACTGTAAAAACGAAGATTTTTGCGAACTAAACGATGCTTTAAAATCAGCTTCACTTCCTAATATCATTTGCGAGGGTGTTTTCACCCATTTTGCCGTTGCCGACCGAAATGAAACACAAGAAGACGGCTTTACCCAAAAACAGTACGATTTATTTACAAAAGCGTGCAATCAATTCAAAGCGCATGGCTTTAATGATACCCTGTTCCATTGTTGTAATTCGGCAGGCACTATTTTAGATAACGACAAGCATTTAGATATGGCGCGTGTAGGTATTTCACTTTACGGTCTATCCCCCTCAAGTGGGTTAAAACTTCAAGACGACCTTATTCCCGTTATGACGGTAAAATCGGTTGTGTCCTACGTTAAGGAAATAAGTGCAGGCGATACCGTAAGCTACGGCCGCACCTTTAAATGCGAAAAACCAATGAAAATTGCAACCGTTACCGCAGGTTATGCCGACGGTTATCCCCGTTTACTTTCAAACCAGGGCTACGTTTATATCGGCGGTCACCGCGCTGATATTGTGGGTCGCGTTTGTATGGACCAAATGTGTGTTGACGTTACCGATATACCATCCGTTAAAATGGGTGACGAGGTTTTACTTTTCGGCAAAGATTTAAAGGTTGATGCATTGGCTGATCTTTGCGGTACAATTAACTACGAAATAATTTGTGGTATATCCCCCCGCGTTCCCCGTGTTATTTTAAAATAATGGGTGATTTTATGAAAAAATATATTCTGGCACTCGATGAAGGCACAACAAGTGCTCGCGCTATTTTATTTGATAAAAACGGTAATTCTATAAGCACAGCGCAACACGAATTTACCCAAATTTATCCTAAAAGCGGTTACGTAGAGCATAACCCTTTAGAAATTTATTCGGCACAGTATTCCTCGCTTATAGAAGCAATAACCAAAATTGGCGCCGAAGCACATGAAATTGCCGCTATCGGTATTACAAACCAACGCGAAACGGTGGTTGTATGGGATAAAAACACAGGTGAACCTGTCTATAACGCTATCGTATGGCAATGCCGCCGCACCGCCGAAATTTGTGATGAATTAAAGGCGCAGGGCTTGGAAGAATATATTGCCAAAACTACAGGTCTTAAAATTGATGCTTATTTTAGCGGCACAAAAATAAAATGGATTTTAGATAACGTAAAAGGTGCGCGCGAAAAAGCCGAAAAGGGTGATTTACTTTTTGGCACTATTGACACCTGGCTTATTTGGAAGTTATCAGGCGGTAAAATTCACGTTACCGATTATACTAACGCTTCGCGCACAATGTTTTTTGATATACATAACCTTTGTTGGGATAAAAAATTATTAGAAATTTTAACCATACCCGAAAGTATGCTGCCCACCGTTAAATCATCAAGTGAAATTTACGGCTATGTAAATATTATGGGGGCCGACATTCCTGTTTCGGGTATTGCGGGCGACCAGCAAGCCGCACTTTTCGGTCAGCGTTGCTTTAGTGAAGGTAGCGTTAAAAACACATACGGTACAGGTTGTTTCTTACTTATGAACACAGGCAAAACCGCCTTTGAAAGTAAAAACGGTCTTTTAACCACCATCGCCGCAAGTATAGGTGATGACGTACAGTATGCCCTTGAAGGTAGCGTTTTCGTAGGCGGCGCAGTTATTCAGTGGCTTCGCGATGAATTAAAGCTTATACCCAACTCTCCTGCCAGCGAAAAATATGCTCTTAAGGTTAAAGATACGAACGGGGTTTATATTGTTCCCGCTTTTGCAGGCCTTGGCGCTCCTTATTGGGATATGTATGCCCGCGGTACAATTTGCGGTTTAACCCGTGGCAGCAATAAATGCCATATTATTCGCGCTTGTCTTGAAGCAATCGCATACCAAACTAACGATTTATTACTTGCACTTAAAAACGATACTAACCTACCGATAAGCAGTATTCGTGCGGATGGTGGCGCTTCACAAAATAAGTTTTTAATGCAATTCCAATCAAGCATTTCTAATACCGAGGTTTGCTGTCCGCTTAATGCTGAAGCCACCGCTTTAGGCGCGGCATTTTTAGCAGGTCTCGCAGTCGGATTTTGGAAAGATTTAGAAGAAATTAAAGCAATTCCCTCGGCCGAAACTATTTATACCCCCGATATGGCGGACACTACCCGCCAAGACCTTGTAAACGGTTGGCAAAAAGCAGTTAAAGCTGCAAAAGCATTTAGTGAGGAGTAATTTTAATGGGCTTTGAAATTAAAAATTTCGAGGTAAAAAGCACCGATAATATCCACACCTTAAAGGGTAAAATTTTTGTTCCAAACGGCGAAATTAAGTGCCTTTTGGGGCTCGCGCACGGTATGACCGAATATATTGACCGTTACGACCATTTCTTTTCATTCTTAGCCGAAAACGGTATTTTAGCATATGGGCATGACCATTTAGGTCACGGCAAAACTGCTGAAAATGACAGCGAACTCGGCTTTATTGCCCATAAAGATGGTTGGAAATATTTAGTAAACGACGTTGTGGCATTTACAAAAGCGGTTAAAAAAATGTACCCTGACTTACCTGTTATTTTAATAGGACATTCAATGGGTTCATTTATCGCACGACTTGTTGCCGAAAACTACCCTGAGGAATACGATAAATTTATTTTTTGTGGTACAAGCGGACCGAATCCTGCTTCTTCAGCGGGGCTTATGCTTGTTAATATTATTAAGGCAATCAAGGGTGAAAAACACAAATCAAACCTTATTCAAAATATTGCTTTTGGTAGTTATAATAAGGGATTTGATGGTGATACACCTTACGAATGGCTGACTAATGACCGCGAGATTATAAACAAATATGCAGCCGATAAATATTGCACCTTCCGCTTTACTGTATCGGCTATGGGTGACCTTATGCATTTGCTGTCACATTGTAACCGTAACGCTTGGTTTAAAGCACTTGACAACGCAAAGCCAATCCTTTTAATTGCAGGCGATAAAGACCCCGTCGGCAATTACGGTAAAGGTGTCAAGGTAGTTTATGATAAGCTTATTAAAAACGGTAAAAAATGTGATATTAAGCTTTATGAAAACTGCCGCCACGAAATACATAACGATATTTGTAAAGACAAAATGTTTAACGATATTTTAGAATTTATAAAATAGAAAAACTGCGTTAGAAATGAAAATTTCTAACGCAGTTTTCGTTTTCAAATTATAGTTTGTCGGGGAGATAAATTTACATTTACACCACGCGTAGGGGCAGGCGTCCTCGACTGCCCGTCACAATTCTACTATATTCGCGGACAGTCCGGGAGGCCTGTCCCTACAATGTGCCTCCAATTTAACCGAG
>JAZQWD010000044.1:0-3161 GCA_045632165.1 Acutalibacteraceae bacterium
TCGACTGCCCGTCACAATTCTACTATATTCGCGGACAGTCCGGGAGGCCTGTCCCTACAATGTGCCTCCAATTTAACCGAGCGATAAACCCCAATTTATATTCGTCGCGTAGTGACACATATCTCATTGCTAAACTCAATTCATCACCAAAAATTTATATTGCTTTATTTTTATATACTACTTATAATAAAACCAAAAGGCGGTGGTATTTTGAAAAATGCGAACTTTATATCGTGGCCAGTCCCAAAAGGTGATATTTGCCCTGTTTTTATGAGGAAATTTAAAGCTTTAAATAAAGTTAAAAAGGCGTCGCTTTTTATTACCGCCCGCGGTGTTTATAATGCGGTACTTAACGGTAAGCGTGTAGGTGATTTTATAATGGCGCCTGGGTGGAACTCTTACGAAAACCGTCTTCAGCTTCAAAAATATGATATAACCGACCTTATTGTTGATAACAATCGTATTGAGGTAACATTATCGGACGGTTGGTTTGCAGGACTGAAAAGCCGACCTTTAAATAAAGAAAAAGTGGCTTTTATTGCGAAAATTGTTTTGGAATATTGCGACGGCAAGACCGAAGAAATTGTAACCGATGAAAATTGGCTTGTCGCTGAAAGTAATCTTCGTTTTTGCGATATTTATGACGGCGAGATTTTTGATGCGAACTTTATACCGCAATTTAATAATAACGCGGTTATTAGTGTCGATAACGATAAAGCAGTTTTGTGTGAGCAAATCGGGGAAGAGGTAACCGAGCAAGAGCGACTTTCTCCAATGGCGATTTTTAAAACACCCAAAGGCGAAACGGTTATTGATTTTGGGCAAAATTTAACGGGTTATCTTGAAATTAATCTTACCGCAAACGCGGGGGATATTGCTGAGTTTTCTTTCGGCGAGGTGCTCGATATGGACGGTAATTTTTATAACGAAAATTACCGAAGCGCTAAAGCGATTTATAAATATATTTGTAAAGACGGCGAGCAAGCTTTCAAGCCGATTAATACGTTTTACGGCTTTAGATACGTTAGGGTTGATAATTTCCCCGACGAAATTTCACCCGATAAATTTAAAGCAATAGTTCTTCACAGCAATATGAAAAGAACGGGTAAAATTGAAACGAGCAACACGCTTTTAAACAAGCTTTTCAGCAATATTATTTGGTCGCAAAAGGGTAACTTTTTAGACGTGCCGACCGATTGCCCCCAAAGGGATGAGCGTCTTGGTTGGACGGGGGATGCTATGGTATTTATGCGTACCGCTTGTCTTAATTTTGACGGAAGAAAGTTTTTTAAAAAGTGGCTTTTGGATATGAAAGCCGAGCAGTTTGAAAACGGCGCAGTTAAGGTAGTTGTGCCGCGCTGTGCCCATAAGGATTGGTTCAAAAACGACGTAGCGGGTTGGAGTGATGCTATCGTTATTTGCCCGTGGGAATATTACTTAATTTACGGCGATATTGAAATGCTAAAAATTATGTTTGAGCCGATGAAAAAATGGGTTAATCATATTGCGGATATAACCGAAAAGCCGAATTTGTGGTTTGGCGGTTTTCAGTATGGCGATTGGCTTGAACTTTCGGCAAAAGAGGGCGAGTTTAAGGGCGATACCTGTGATAATCTTGTTGCTTCGGCATTTTATGCCAATTCGGTAAATATCGTATGTAAGGCGGGCAGGGTTTTAGGCGAGGATATATCGTATTATGAAAAGCTATACAACGATATTATTACTGAGTTTAAGACCGAATTTAATGATAATTTTAAAACCCAAACCGAACATATTTTAGCACTTAATTTTAACCTTTGTATAGATGAAGAAAAGGTTATAAATTCATTGGTGAAGCTTATTTGTAATTGCGGTAATAAGCTTCAAACCGGATTTTTGGGTACACCATATATTTTACACGTTTTAAGTAAATACGGTTATAACGATTTAGCGTATACTCTTTTACTTCGTGAAGAATATCCGTCTTGGCTTTACCCCGTTACAAAGGGGGCTACTACAATTTGGGAGCATTGGGACGGCATTAAACCCGACGGCAGTATGTGGAGCAGTGAAATGAACTCATTTAATCACTACGCTTACGGTGCGGTGGCTGATTGGCTATACGGCGTTGCGGGCGGTATTAACACCGAAAACGGGTTTAAATCGGTTCGTTTTGCACCAAAGCCCGACAAACGTCTTGACTGGTTCAGAGCCGAAATCGACACCGATTACGGTAAAATTAGTTCCTATTGGTATTATAAAGACGGTAAAGTAAATTACGAAATTGAAACCCCCGTTAGCGGTACGGTAGAGATAGACGGAAAGATTTATAAAGTCGAAAAAGGAAAATATAAATTTTGATTGGCAATACAAAAAGCGGCAGAATTTCTGCCGCTTTTTTATTATTTATTCTTTAAATTATTCCTACAACCTCAACAACACCTGTTTTGTGGTAGAGCGAAGGGGTTACAAGTAAGCTGTAACCCTGACCGCTGTCGGCGGTCCATTCAACGGGTTTTGCCTGTGGTACACCGCAAGCGCCGAGAAGCATCATAATCGCACCGCCGTGCATAATAACTGCGCTGTGTTCAATGTCATTTTCAAGCATATCTAAAACAATTTGTTGAAGACCAACGCAAAGGCGCTTAACAAAATCACTGTTGCTTTCACCATTTGGGGTTGGTATTTTGCCCGCAACCCAATGTGCAAAATTGGGGTCAAGCTCTAATTCCCCGGCGGTTTTGCCTTCAAAATCGCCAAAGTCGTACTCTTTTAAGTTTTCAACAGGATAAATCGGCATATTGGGGTATAAAACCGCCGCCGATTGCTTTGCGCGAAGCATCGGGCTTGAATAAAGGCGCTCGATTTCGGGGTAATCTATATCGCGGCGCATTTCAATAAGCTCGTTCATACCTTCGGGGGAAAGCGGCATATCAGTTTTTGAGCCGATATAAAGGCCTTGCTTGTTAGCATCGGTCGCGCCGTGGCGTATAAGATGAATTTTAAGGGTTCTCATTGTTTAAAAATCCTCCAAAATTTCGAAAATTATGGTATTTGAAAGTAACATACCGTTATTTGTTAGCGAAAAATTGTTGTTTTCTAAAACGGCTAATCCGTTTTTGGCAAAAAACTCACATTTTTTAAGTGCACTAGTTGGTAAAATATCGGTTTTAATGCCGTCT
>JAZQWD010000045.1:0-3287 GCA_045632165.1 Acutalibacteraceae bacterium
ATATATTGAATTGACATAACCATGTAGGGACAATTCACGAATTGTCCGAAAAACTTCGCTATGCACAAACGGGCGATTCGTGAATCGCCCCTACGGGTAATATCAGCGAATATAGTATGATTTTAACGGACAGTCCGGGAAGCCTGTCCCTACGGATATACAATTAAGCTTTTATATAATTCCGCATTACGAATTCCGAATTTCGCCTAAGCGATAAACCCCAATTTATTTACGTTATATAAAATATACTTTAAACCGATAAAATAATCTAATAATTTATATACAATGTGTATTGATTAATTGCGGATGATGGCATATAATAATTATGCAATAAAAATAAGAAGGAAACTGAAATGGCATTATTTACAGCAACCCTTAACCAAATGGCGTTTTTATTCACCTTTATTGTTATAGGGTATATTTTATCTAAGATGAAACTAATTTCCGACGGTGCGGCAGGCATACTTTCAAAGCTTGAAAATTATGTTTTTATACCTGCGCTTGTGTTGGGAACGTTTATTAGCAACTTTACAACCGAAAAGCTATCAACCTCGTGGAAATTGATTGTCGGTTGTCTTGTACTTGAAATTGTGGTTATTGCAGTTTCTATGGTTGCAGTACGACTTGTGGCAAAGGGTAAATATATTCAAGATATTTATCTTTACGGGCTTTGTTTTTCAAACTTTAGTTTTATGGGCAATGCCGTGGTAAGCACTCTTTTTCCTAATATTTTTCTTGAATATATAGTTTTCACCCTTGTTTTGTGGACACTTATTTACGTTTGGGGTGCGCCTTCACTTTTGATTGGCGGGTCAGAGGTTAAGGGCATTAAAGACCGACTAAAAAGCTTTTTAAATCCTATGTTTGTTTGTATGATAATCGGTATGGTTATTGGTATTTTAAAAATCCCAATGCCCACGTTTGTTGATTCAGCTATAACTTCAACCTCAAACTGTATGTCGCCTATTGCTATGCTACTTACGGGTATGACAATTGCTAAGATTGATATTAAAAAAGTTTTGAAAATTAAAAGTATTTATGTGGTAAGCTTTTTGCGACTTATTGTATATCCGTTATTGTTTATAGGGTTCACAAAGCTTGTACCCCTTTCGGAAGTATTTGTAATTTGCGCTGTAGCATCTCTCGCAATGCCTCTGGGATTAAATACAATCGTTATTCCCGCCGCTTACGGTAAGGATACTACGATGGCATCGGGTATGGCGCTTATTTCACACATTTTGGCGGTTATAACTATTCCGGTAATTTTTCTTATTTTTGATAAAGTTATATAAGCAAAGGACTTGGAATTTTCCAAGTCCTTTTTAGTTTAATTTTAAACATATTTTGCGGTATTTTTCACATTTTCGTATTTTGGATTAATGTGGTATAATGAAGAAAAATGTTGGAGGTATTGTTATGAAGTTAGCAACAACAACAGGCGATTTTTACGGTTATGCAAAAGACCAATTCGAAGCGATTGATTATATATCCGAGGCTGGGTTCAAGTATTTGGACTATAGCTTTGGTGTTGATCTGCGCAGAAAAGACGGCGTTTTTTCGGATGATTGGAAAGCTTACGTAGAAAAGCTTAAAAAGTACGTTGACGACAAGGGAATGAAGCTTGTTCAAAGTCACGCGCCGATGGGTCAGCCCTTTACCGGCGGTGAAGAGTTTATTGAAATAAATAAGCGCTGCATTGAGGTTTGCGCTATGCTTGGTATCGACAATACCGTTGTTCATGCGGGACACTTAAAAGGTATTGCCACCAAGGAAGAAAGCTTTGAAAAAAACAAAGAATTTTACGCCAAGCTTTTACCATTTGCTGAAAAACACGGTGTTTATATTTTGACCGAAAACTTTAACAAAATGTTTGACAATACTTGGTATTGGCCTGATGATGCACAAACCGTTTTAGAATTGGTTGAATATATTAACCACCCAATGTTAAAGGTTTGTTGGGATACGGGTCACGGTAATATGAAGGATATACCTCAGCACGAATCTTTAAAAACTTTAAACAAATATGTACACGCACTTCACGTGCAGGATAACTGGACTTTTGACGACCACCATATTGCACCCTTTTTTGGTATGATGAATCTTGATTCATTAATGCACGGACTTAAGGAAATCGGCTATAACGGATATTTTACCTTTGAAGCTGAATCAATGTTTATGCCGCCATACCGTAAGCGTCAATTCGAGGAGGATACCCGACTTTTAAGAGTTCCGCTTGAAATTAGAATTAAGGGCGAAAACCTGCTTTATGAAATTGGTAAATATATTTTAACCGCATACGATTGCTTTGAAGAATAAAATTAACGGACTTGGAAAAATCCAAGTCCGTTTTAGTTTAATTAGATTTTCTTAACACCAATATTAACGGTTTCACCGTTAATATCCCATTCCTTAACAAATCCGTCAGGTGATGTAACGGTGAGTGAATCAGCAAGGGTGTCGCCAACAATGTCTGCCGTTTTTGCAGTAGCAATACCGCAAACGGTTTCGCTGCCGTCAAGTGTGATTGCAATATGGTCAACCACGTTGAAGCCGGCTTCTTTACGCATTGTTTGAATCTTGCTTACAAGCTCACGTACGTAACCTTCATCGATAAGGTCTTGAGTAAGAACAGTATCAAGCGCAACGGTAATACCGCGGTCACTAAGGGTGAAGAAGCCCTCTTTTTGAGCCGCATCGATAAGTAAATCGTCGGGCTCTACGGTAATGTCACCGCTTACGAGCTTAAGGGTTAAGCTACCCTTTTCGTCAAGTTCTTTCTTTGCTGCGTTACCGTCCATTTCGGTAAGGTATTGACGAATTTCATTAAGTTGCTTACCGTACTTCGGACCTAATGTCTTAAGCTGGGGCTTAAAGGTATAGGTAACAAAGTTGTCAACAACGTCGGTAAAGTCAACGTTTTTAATGTTAAGTTCTTCCTTAATAATATCGGTATAGGTTGCTTCTAATTCACCGTCAAGCTTTACGTACATAACGTTTAAGGGTTGACGGTTTTTACGTGAAGAACCGTTACGAGCCGCACGACCGAGAACAACGATTTCGAGTACCTTTTCCATCTGTTCTTCAAGCTTTTCGTCGATAAGTGCTTCGTCCACAACAGGGAAGTCACAAAGGTGGATACTCTCTTTTGCAGTTTCGTCGATACCGCGAACGATGTTTTGATAAATGTTTTCAGCCATAAAGGGAATCATCGGAGCAGCGGTCTTAGCGGTGGTAACAAGTGCGGTGTAAAGGGTCATATAAGCGGCGAGCTTGTCGTCGGTCATACC
>JAZQWD010000046.1:0-12859 GCA_045632165.1 Acutalibacteraceae bacterium
TCTGGGGATAATCATTTCCTTAACTGTTTCGCCGCATACGGTACATTCTTTATGTTGTGCACCTGCTGCAGCATCAGTTGCTGCGGTATCTACAATCCATTCACCTGCGGTGTGACCTAAGGCATCAGTCTTGCTGTCAACGTAGCTGTCGCCACACTTTGAGCAAGTATGGGTTGCGTAACCTTCGTTTTCGCAATCGGGTTCAGTTACTTTTGATTCATACTTGTGGCCTTCTGCCTTGATTTCTTCTTCATAGCTGTCGCCGCAAGCACAGGTGTAAACGATTTTACCATCTTCGGTGCAGGTTGCATCAAAGGTTTCGGGGGTGTAGTTGTGTTCGTGAGGAATTTCAGTTTCAATCACTTCAGCAAGCTTCATATATTCTTGAGCAACCTGTTCGCCGCTACCGAATTTATAGTATACCTTTAATTCGCCAGTCTTTACATCAGCAAATTCAACTGAATATACTTCTTCGTCATCAATATAAACTTTTTCTACGCCGTTAGCATAAACAAGTTTAATATCGTGATAGGTTCCGTCACCGCTCCAATTAGCGTGACCAACCCACTTAGAACCGCCGTTAGTATTGTAAGCAACTAAATTATCGCCTACAAACAAATAACGGTGACCTGTTGGTGAAGTTAATTCAAAACCACGTAAGCCGGACAACTTGATATACTGTAAGCTTGTTTCAAAGCTGTAGTAACCAATATTGCTTGCAAGGGTATGTGCAGTCCAATAATTTACGGGAGTAGTAGCACCGCCTAAGGTTGAATTATAAGTGAGCGGAATAGATTTGAAATTATCAAAAATTTCGCTGTCGAATGTTGCATCGAATAATACGTAAGTATCAGCTTCGGTTGCAGTGGATAATTTAACGTCAGCAATATACTTATCGTATTTATCGCTGAATACAAGAGCTAATTCTCCGCCAACAGCTTCATCGGTAAGGTCAGCGCTGTTCCAAAGAACACCGTTCTTATAAATAGCAACACGCTTATTAGCCATAACAATCTTGAATTGAGTCCAATCGTCGTCAGCAACGTTGAATTGGTTGTTACCGCCTAAGTTTGAGCCGTTACCGGTAAAGGTAAGGCCGTTTGCCTTAGTTGTGGTAGCACCCCATTGGTGGATAATAAGCTTATACTTACCGTCACGCATAGAAACGGTTAAAGCTTCGGGGTTAGCGTCGCCTGTAAATACGTCGCGATACTTAAATTCAAGAGCGAAATCTTGCATATCGTCACTTAAAACGATTGTACCTGATTTACCGTCAAGAATTTCATAAATAGCGGCACCGTTTGAAAGGGTATCGCCGGTATTTGTAAGTACACCTTCACCAAAGGAACGAAGAGTTCCGCAAACGTTACAATCAAGATCAATATCGCTGTCATAGGTATGACCTACCGCAGGGATTTCTTCGCTATAGCTGTCACCGCAAAGTGAGCAGGTGTTAGTTATTGAACCGGTGGTTGTGCAGGTAGCATCAACCTTAGTTTCAACGTAATTATGAACGCAGGTCTTAACAAGCTTAAAGTTGTTTTGGTACAACTTATTGCCATTTATTAATTCATAAACTACCTTAAAGTCGCTTGAAGCAGCTTCAGCAATTTCTGCCGAATATACCTCAGCTCCATCAATATAAACAGTTTCAACACCGTCGGCATAAGTTAACTTAATGTCGTGGAATTTACCGTCATCGCTCCAGCCGGTATGACCCACCCATTTTGAACCGCCTGCGGTATTATAAACTATGAGGTTGTCATGAATAAAGTAATACTTATAACCAGTGGGTGAAATAACACGGAAGCCACGATAACCGCTTACGCTACCTGCAAATTGTATAGAAGTTTCAAATTGATAATCAGCGATGTTTTCTGCAATAGTATAGGTAGCAGATGTATGGTCATTTACAAGCATTGCATCAACGGCTGAATCATAAGTCATCACCGTTCCTGCGACATTCTTAATACCCTTAAATCCATTGAAAATATCACTGTCAAAAGAAGCATCAATTACTGCAAAGGTATCTTCAACAGTTGCAGTTGTAAGTTTAACATCGGCAATGTATTTATCGTAAGCACTACCGAGCACAAGCGCTAATTCGCCGCCAACAGCTTCATCGGTAAGGTTTGCGCTATACCAAAGATTGCCGTTTTTGAAGATTGCAACACGATTATCAGCCATTACAACCTTGAATTGTGTCCAAGGGTCGTTATTGTCGGTAATCATTTCAAAGTTACCGCCGTAAGAAGTACCGTTACCCTTAAATACCAATGAATGTGATTTAGTGGTAACGCTTGAAGCATTGTGATGAATATTTAAAGCATACTTACCGCCACGCATTAAAACGGTTAATGCTTCGGGGTTTTTATCCTCGGTTAAAACGTCCTTATACTTAAATTCAAGCGCAAAGTCTTGCATATTGTCATTAAGTACGATTTTACCGCCCATACCGTCCATTGCCGAGTAAACAGTAGCGCCGTTAGATAAGGTTTCGCCGGTGTTAGTCATAACCTCGGCAATAAGCTCTTCAATAGTACCTTCTTCAACAGTAAGAAGTACCATTTCGCCCTTATTTACCATAATTTCGTTATCGTTAACTTCAGCATCGCCGGTTTTAACCCAAACGCCGTCTTGGTAATAGCCAACTTCGGCCGAAACTATTGTAACACCGTCAACGTAGAAAGGCATATCGGTTTTAACAGCCGCTAAACCGTATTTATTCATATCGGCTTTAAATGCAAAGCCCAATCTTTGCTTGCCGTCGTCGGAAATACCGCCAAAGCCAACTCCCATATTGCCAACACCGGAAGCGAAATTATCAGCTGTAAGTGCAACAAAGTTACCAACACTTACTGCGCTTGCAATTTTGTCGTATGCCTTATTAACAACCGCATTAAATTCTTTAATATAACGGGTAGTATCGCGTTCTACCCATACTTTAGATTGGCGATTATAAGAACCGTCAGCATTTGTTTCTTGAATGTAAAGACTACCGCCTGTTCTGTCGGTACGGTGGCAGTAAATAAAGTTACCTATACCCTGTTCAAAAAGCTTTGCGGAAGTTATTGAACTATCGTAAGCCGCATTAGATTCGGCAAGGTGGGTAAGGTTACCGTCAACCTTGTTAAAACGACCGTCGATTTCATAATAGTCGGTTTTGTAGCAGTCAATACCAACTATATCAATACCGTCATAAGCCAAAAGGTCGTCAAAGTCATCGCTTGCCATATCAGGACGGCAAGAATCAGATAAATTAACACGTGTTACACAGTTGTAATCACTGTTATGAACAACGTCGCCTAAAGCATCAAGTTGAGCGAACAATGCTTCTCTTTGACCGAAAGCATAGCAATATTTGTCGTGAAGTTCTTCGCTGTCCCACCAATTTTCGAGAAGGTTACCGTTTTCGTCCTTAGGAAGCCAGTAATCGCCACCTTGGTCGATTTCGTTGTTAATTTGAATCATAACACAACGCTTTTCGGTATCACGTTCTGCGATATAAGCCATCATATCGGCTAAAGCTTGCTGTTCAGCCAACATTGTGTCTTCATCGGTGAAATCAAAGAAGGGAGAATCTTCTTCGCTTAAAGTATGTGTAAGATTATCGGGGTCGCTTGTATCCCAAATTATCTTTTTAAGGTGTGAATATTTTGCTCTTCTTTCAGCACTTAATTCGCTGTTGTCAACACCAACAATAGACCAAGGAGCGGTACCATCACCGTGACCGCAAACGTTTGAACCGAACCAAAGCCATTGAACGGTCATATCATACTTATAAATGTAATCATACATTTTTTCGAGATATGTAGTTGAATTAAGACCGTGGTTGCCGCTTCTCATAAAGCTCCAATAAACGGGAATAGCAACCGAACGGAAGCCGTCCTCATAAGCTTTTTGGAAGTTTTCCTCAATCCAATCCCAATCGGTCGAACCGTCAGCCAACTTCTTGTCGGCATATTGTTGGTCAACGCGCAACTGAATGCCATACATAAGGTAGGGCTTGCCGTTGTGCTCAACGTAGGTGCCGTAGTCATTGGTAACAAGCTTTGAAGCTACAACTTTAGTTGCCGCACTACTAGTAAGCGGAACAGCAACAAACATTGACACAATCAAAACAAAGCATAAAACCAACGCGCAATGTTTTTTTAGATTTTTCATTTTTGCCAATCTCCTTTAAAATTTATTTTGGAAACGCAAATTGCATATTTACAATTTGGGCATTATGCTAATTATATTATAGAACAATCAACCGTTTTTTTCAATTTCTTAATTTTGATATTTGTGTTGATTTTTTGTTGTGTTTAAAATATGTAAAAAATCCCCCCAAAAGGAGAGATTTTTTTCGAAACTATTGATTAAGTTCAGCAATAGTTACACCGTTTTCGCCTTCGCCGAAAGTACCAAGTCGGAACGATTTAATATTCTTATGGTGGCGAAGATACTGTTGAACGTTTTTACGTAGTACACCCGTACCCTTGCCGTGAATAATGCGGATAGTATCAATACCCGAAAGCACCGCGTTATCAATAAAGCTGTCAAGCTCTAAAATTGCCTCATCACTTGCCTGACCGCGTAAATCGATTTCGGTAACGGCTTGTCTTTCAGCGCGTGATTTTATACCTGTAACGTTGCGAGTTTTCGGTTTTTCGGTAGTGGGTGAAAAGCTCGATTTAAAGCGAAGATTATCAAAACTAACCCACATTTTTATAGCGCCCGCCATAACGTAGGCCTGCTTTTTATCGGGTTTAACGTCAACAACAGTCGCGTCGCGACCAATATCGGCAATAACGACAATATCGCCCTTATTTACGCTTGTTACCGCTTCGCCTGCTACCTTTTTGACGGTTATCGGGTCGGCTTCGTCCTCTAATTCCTTAAGGATTGATTTATAAGCACCACGTGCTTTTTCAGCCATTTTTGCCGCATTTTCGGCATTAATGGCTTTTTTCATTTCTTCAAGCTCGTTAAGTAAAAGTGATGATTTATAACGTGCATTTTCAATAATTTGATTTGCCTTTTCACGGGTTTCGTTCATAGCTTTTTCAAGCTTTATTTCAAGCTCGTGCTCTCGCATATCGCTCTTACGCTTGGCTTCGTCAAGCTGAATACGAAGTTTTTTAACGGTTTCTTTTTCCTGCTCGGCTTCTCTTCTTGCATTTTCAAGCGATGCCACTACCCTTTCAAAACGCAAATCCTCGTCCTTAACCTGTTCCTTTGCATTTTCAATAATGCTTTGGTCAAGACCCAGCTTACCCGAAATTGCAAACGCATTAGAACGACCCGGCATACCGATAATAAGGCGATAAGTCGGTTTTAAGGTTTGAACGTCGAACTCGCAAGAGGCGTTTTCGACCTTTTCGGTGTCAATCGCATAAGATTTAAGCTCGGGATAGTGGGTAGTTGCTACTACCCTGCTGCCGTAAAGTGACAAACGCATTAAAATCGCCTTTGCCAAGGCAGCACCCTCAATCGGGTCGGTACCTGCGCACAATTCGTCAAACAAAACAAGCGAATCATCATCGGCATTTTCTAAAATCGAAATTATATTAACCATGTGTGATGAAAAAGTAGAAAGCGACTGTTCAATACTTTGCTCGTCACCGATATCGGCAAAAATTTTGCTAAATACCGCAACCTCGCTGCCGTCATCAACGGGTATCATAAGACCACACATAGTCATTAAAGTTAGAAGACCGATAGTTTTAATTGTAACGGTTTTACCACCCGTATTTGGGCCCGTGATAACAAGGGTGTTATACTCTTTACCAAGTCCAACAGTTATAGGAACAACGGTTTTATGGCTAATAAGTGGGTGGCGGGCATTTTTAAGGTACGTATACCCTTTTTGATTAATTTTAGGCAAAGCCGCCTTCATTTTATAAGCAAGCTTTGCTTTGGCAAAAATCAAATCAAGCTTAATTAAAGCGTTAAAAGATGCCGTAATTCCACCTACAAAGCTACCTGCTTCAGCCGATAATTCAGCCAAAATACGTTCGATTTCTTCTGCTTCTTTAATCTTTAAAACGCGGATTTCGTTATTGGTTTCAACAACCGACATCGGCTCGATAAATATAGTAGAGCCCGTTGCCGAAGTGTCGTGCACAATACCCGCAATTTGCCCTTTACACTCGGCTTTTACGGGCACAACAAAGCGTCCGTCACGTTGGGTAATAATCGCATCTTGCAAATATTTAACAGTTGGACCTTTTATAATTTTATCCAACAAATCACGTATTTTAGCCGATTTTGCGCTTATTTTACGGCGAATATCATAAAGCGCCGAAGAAGCGTTATCGTTAAGCTCTTCTTCATTTTTAATAGCAAAGCTAATCTTTTCTTCTAAATATTTATTGGGAATAAGACAGTCAAAAAGTTCTTGTAACGGTGTTACGGTAATACCGCTGCAATTTTCGCGCCACCCTTTTACTGAACGAATAACACGCAAAGTATCAGCCGTATCGAGCAAATCGCGCATCGAAAGCACAGCACCCGCTTCAGCGCGGTTAAGCGCCGAAATTACGTTACGTGCGCCCGCAAAATTAGGCGCTTGATACTGTGCCATAAAGGTGTAAGCCGAATCGGTTTGCGAAAGCAAAAAGCTAACTGTATTAAAATCAGTTTCGGGCAAAAGCTTTAAAGCGTCCGCCTTGGTTTCGGCAATAGACGCTTCGTTTGATAAGCTTTGTAATATTTTATCAAGTTCTAAGGTTTTAGAATATCTTTCGATATTATACATTTTTTACTCCTTAATACTGTTATAAAAATCAAGTGTTTTAAATCTATAATCGGTTTGAGCCACTAAATAAGCCGAGGTTAAATCACTTAATAAATTAGCGCGGTCATTCGGTATTTCAAAATTATAAAGCTTATTAAAATCAGAATACACAATATGCCGCATAGCTGACAGCATTGTACGGTCAATAGGTAATGTGTTTTCTTCCCTTTCGCATTCACCACAAGTAATCAAACCGCCTTGTGTATTGAAATACATTATATCGTCCTCGAATTTTCCGCATCCATCACAGGCAATTAAATTGGGTGCATAGCCCGAAATTGCTGCTATTCTAAGCTCGGTTATCGCCTTGATAAGTGGCGGATAGCGTTTTGCTACCGTTAAAAAATGAAGCGAATTTAAAATAAGACGTAAAAATTCGTTATTATTAGCACCGTTTACAGCAAAGTTAAATGCCAATTCACAAAAATACTGCGCGAGGGTTAGAACAACAATATCATCACCCGCGCCAAAAAACATTTTAATCGGTGTTGCCTCATAAATACGCAAGCTACCGTTTTTGTTCTTTATAGTAAAACTACCGTATGTAAGTATGCTGGTTGCGGCGCCCTTTTTGGATTTTATACCCTTAGCGCCGCTAGCGAATGCTTTAATAATACCGTGTTCCTTGCTGAAAAGTGTCACCAGTCGGTCGTTTTCGCCCACGTTCATTTCCTTTATCACAAGCGCTTCGGTTGTAAAGCGGGTTACTGTCTCTGCCAATGGTTTCACTTCCTCTGCTCGAATTAACGTAATCTAAATAATCACTTACTTTTCCGCTTCTTTTAAATTTAAGCCAACTTCGATTATCTTCCATTTTTATCACCTAAAAATAGTTTTAGGTGTTTTTAAAGAATTATAATAGGTAAATTAATCTAATCCGAAAGTATGAATAAGGCCTTGGCGATTGCGCCAGTCTTCCTTAACCTTTACCCAAAGCTTAACCGATGCGCGAATACCGAAAAATTCTTCAATATCGCGGCGGGATTGCATACCGATTTTTTTAAGCATTGCGCCACCCTTGCCGATGATAATACCCTTATGAGAATCTTTTTCGCAAATAATAGTTGCTTCGATTTCAACAATCGGCTCACCCTCGGCGGTGTCACGTTCTACAAAGCGTTCCAAATCTACCGCAATACCGTGAGGTACTTCTTTATCAAGCGATCTGAGAAGCTTTTCGCGAATCATTTCGGCAACGATTACCTTTTCGGGTTGGTCGGTAACGTCATCAGAGTCGAAGAAATGGGGCGAGGGCTTTGAAAACTTTTTAATTTCGGTCATTAAAATATCGATACCGTCGCCGGTACGAGCCGATAACGGCACAACCGCTTCAAAATTAAATTCCTTTGTATAAGCCATAATAAGTGCGAAAAGTTCGTCTTTCTTTTCCAAAAGGTCGATTTTATTTATAACCAAAACCGCTTTCATTTTACGGCGCTTAAGGTCTTCTATAAGCTTAACCTCGGCAGGGGGTAAATTCTCGCCATCGAACTTGAATTTCGGGTTTGCTTCAACCACCAAAACTGCCGCATCAACGTCGGTCATACCGTCACTAACGGCTTTATTCATATTTTTATCAAGCTCGTTTCTTGCCTTATGAAAACCGGGGGTATCTATAAAAACAATTTGATTTTCGTCTTCGGTTTTAATACCCATAATTTTGGTACGGGTGGTTTGGGGCTTGTCCGACACGATGGCAACCTTTTGACCTAAAATACGGTTCATAAGCGAAGATTTACCAACGTTAGGACGACCTATAATTGTTATAAAAGCTGATGTTTGTTTCATTTTTTAACCTCTAAACCCATTATTTTTAAAATTTCTTCTTGTCGCGAAAACATTTCTTTTTCTTCTTGCTCGTTATTAACGTGGTCATAGCCCAAAAGGTGAAGCATTGAATGTACCGTTAAAAAAGCAAGCTCGCGCTCGATACCGTGACCGTATAATTCGGCCTGTGCCAAAGCGTGGTCAACCGAAATTACAATATCGCCAAGCATTAAAGCATCTGTTTCGGGGTTATAGTCATACACCCCGTCTTCACCTAAAGGGAAGGATAAAACGTCGGTCGATTTATCAATATCACGAAATTCGCGGTTAAGTTCTTTAATTTCATCATCATCAACAATAGTTACGTTAATTTCGGCTTTGTCCAAAAAGCCCTCGTATTTTAAAGTATAATTACACGCTTTTCTTATAAGAGCGCGAAATTCTTTTGGTATTGCTATACTTTTTTCTTTTACAGTTATACTAACCTTTGCGTTCATTAAGTTCCTCGTTTCTTTCATACGCCTTAATAATTTCTTGTACAAGGCGGTGTCTTACAACGTCCTTATCCGATAATCGCATAATCGCAATATCGTCAATATTCTTAAGAATTTTAACCGCATCCTTAAGACCCGACTTTTTACCCGACGGCAAGTCGATTTGGGTAATATCGCCCGTTACAACCGCCTTTGAATTAAAACCAAGACGGGTTAAAAACATCTTCATTTGCTCGCTTGTGGTGTTTTGCGCTTCGTCCAAAATAATAAAGCTATCGTCAAGCGTACGACCACGCATATACGCAAGCGGTGCTACTTCAATATCACCGCGTTCAATACAGCGCTGAAAATTTTCCGCACCGAGCATTTCAAAAAGCGCATCGTATAACGGGCGAAGATACGGGTCGATTTTTTGTTGTAAATCGCCCGGTAAAAAGCCCAAGCTTTCGCCCGCTTCAACGGCAGGGCGGGTTAAAATAATGCGGTTTACCTGCTTTGAACGAAAAGCCGCTACCGCAACTGCAACCGCTAAAAAGGTTTTACCCGTACCTGCAGGACCTACACCGATGGTGATAGTGTTTTTCTTAATAGCTTCAATATACTTCTTTTGACCGAGTGTCTTTGCCTTTACGGGCTTACCTTTTGAAGTGATACAAACACAATCGCTATTTAAAAGCTTACCTATTTTATCATCTTCGCCGTCACGAACGAGTGTGTCGGCATATTGTATGCTTTGGTCGGTAATTTGCTCACCCTTGTTAATCATTTCAATAAGACATTCAACAGTTCTTACGGCAATTAAAACGTCGTTAGGGTCGCCCGATACTTTAATTTGGCTACCGCGGTTTGTAATAACAACGTTATAACGCTTTTCAATGTCTTTAATATTCTCGTCAAAGTTGCCGAAAAGCGCGACTAATTGCTCTATTCTTTCAATATCGATAGTTTTTTCAAACACCGTATCACTTCCGTTAAGTTACTATTAGTAATATTATATCACAGTTAAATTAAAAAATCTAGAACAATCACGCAATAAACTTTTATTTTTCACCGCTAAAGATAATATTTTGACTTTTTGTAATATCGCGACTTTCGTAAATTTTTGCTTCAAGCGTTGCATAGGTTAAATTGTCGGTAAATATTTTTTTAATTCCGGCTTTTGGATATTGCTTTTCTATTTCTTTTTCAAGGCGCTTAACCGCATTTTCATACCCTATTGTAACCTTTTGTGTTTCTTTGAAAATAAACCGCTTGGTGTGCATTTTTATGGGTAACGGTCTACCATAAATGAAAATATTTTTACAAAAGCTTTCACTGTCGTATTCACCGTTTTCCCTACCAAGATAAAGAGGTATTTTAAGATTGAATATTTCTAACACGGTTTTAGTTTTTTGTTTGCCCGTAAGCTGACTTTCTTTAAAATTATACTGTTGCGTTAGGGTTTTGGTATTTATGGTATCAGCAATAATTTTGCCACGGCTTTTAACAAATTTCGTTTCGTTTTCGTTTTCAATTATACCCGACACAAGCACGTCGCCCGCCTTGACCGTATCCCCCACTTTAACCACACAGTTCCCTACCGTTACGTCGATATGTTTTATTATACCGTCGCTATCGGCAACAAGGTTAGAGGCGGTTATATCGTTATCGTCCTTTTCTTTAATTTCGGTAACGTTTGCCTTTAAAACGCACCCCTCAATATTAAACGAAGCCCAAGAAAGCTTATCGCTTTTAAGCAATAATTCCTGCGCTTTATTTTTTGCATCTAAACGTGATATTCGCATACCTTCTTTTATGCCAATTTCACTACAAAGTGTTATAATCTCGTTCGAATTAACCTTTTTATTACCTTCAACCTGAATAACCCACACAAAGCTTGATAAAAAATTAAGCGTTATAATAAAAATTAAAACACCTGCAAAAATGCCAAACCGCCTTTTGTATTTATTAGTAAAAAACGGTAAGCCCTCGCGCCTTAAAATATGTAGACGAACACCCTGCTTTTTAAAGATTTTTGGCAGTTTTTTAAAGTCACGCAGGTTTATTTTGCAACAAATTTTACCCTTTTTAAAGCAAATATTCCATATACTTATTTTGTTTTTTTCGCATAAATTCAGCACCTTTTCGGGATATATACCGTAAATTTCAATTTCTAAAACACCAAGCAAAAATCTATATAAAAAAAGCATAACTACCCCTAAACGCAAAATTCAATATTTTTGATATTACCCTTAACCGCCATTGTCTTATTTTCAAAGGTTAAAATATCAAAATTGTTACCGCTTATAAGCAACGCGCCTTTTTTAAGCCGTAGTTTTAAATAATCTCCCGTGTATTCATAAACACCCTCGCAACCGTCAATTTCAATCTTCGAACTACCGAAAATTTCAATATGTGTGGAAGCCATCAAACTACTATCGATAAATTCATTTTTAGGTGCAAGATTTAATTTCGAATTTTTCTTGCCCTGTAAAGTTTTTAATTTTTTTGCCATTTTATTCACCCTTGTAATAATGCTATGAAAAAAAATATAAAATAATTCATAGGTGATATTTTGAAAAAAACAGTTAACTATTTAGGGCTATGCTTAGTTTTGTTTTTTGGCTTTTTAATTATTTTAAAATCAGATATTTGCATTAAATTTGCGCTTTCCGGCTTATTGCTTTGCGGTAACGTTATAATACCCACAGTTTACCCCTTTACCTTTTGTGTTTTATTTGTCAAAAACAGCGGTATTTTTTGCATTTTAAAACCATTTAATAAAATAACTGTAAAGCTTTTTGGGCTCAATTTTTACGAATTTTCAATTTTTATTTTATCGCTTATAGGCGGTTATCCGCTTGGTGCAAAGCTTTTATCAGACAGCAAGCTTTCTAAAACCCAAATTATGATAAACTATTGCATTAATGCGGGTCCTGCCTTTATTATTTTAGCGGTTGGCAAGGGCGCATTTAACAGCATTAGCATTGGTTGGGTATTATTTTTTTCACATATATTTTCATCGATAATTATTGCTTTATTAATGAAATTTAAATTAAACACCGAAAGCCCACCGCAAACCGAAAAAACAATAAATGCCGTTGATAATTTTGTAAGTTCAGCAGCCGCAGCGGCTGAAACCGTAATAAAAATATGCTCGATTGTAATTATATTTTCGGTTATAGGCGGATATATTGAAGAACTTTCAAAATATTTTAATCCACTATATTATTTAGGGCTTTTGTGTGAAATTACAAATGCGGTTTTTAAATGCAATAACGTAATCACTGTTTCGTTTTTATTGGGATTTGCAGGGTTTGGTATATGGGCGCAGGTTTTTTCAATGCTAAAGACAGTCAAAATTAATTACGTAAAATTTATTACCTTTCGTATTATACACGGTGGTTTATCCGCTACACTTACCCTCTTACTTTTAAAAACCTTTAAAATAACGGTTAGCACCTTTTCTAACGGTATAAGTTTTGATTATACTCTTTTTAAAAACGGGCCTGTCGTGGCATTTTCGCTTATTATTACGGGCATAATTTTCATTATTTCGCTTTATAATAAAAAATTTGCTGGAAATATCGCCGAAGATATAGTATAATACTTTTTAAGGATGTGAAAAACAATGGCTAAATCACCTTTTAATAAAAAACTTGAAAAACATTGCGAATACTGTGTATACGGCGCTGTGCTTGATTTTGATAACCAAATCATTTGCAAAAAGCGCGGTGTTACTGACAAAACCGACAGTTGCCGCAGTTATAAATACGACCCGTTAAAACGCGTACCGCAAAAGATTAAAATTGCTAACGACTTTACGGAAGCTGATTTT
>JAZQWD010000047.1:0-20519 GCA_045632165.1 Acutalibacteraceae bacterium
CAGATGCTTTTGGTGTCGGTGCCGAAATATCAAGTTTTCCGTTTGGTGTGACTGCAGTTAACGATGCGGGAAGTGTGCAAGGTGACCGTGCTTTGCTTGATTATTTATCGGTTAAAAATACGGTTTTTGTTTGTGCGAGTATAAGACAAAACCACGCAAATTTTGATGCAGCTAAAAAGGGTCTTGCAAAATACGGAGATAAAGCAATCGGAATAAAGGTTTATTTTGACAAAAGCGAAAATGTGCGTGATATAACACCTATTAAAGAAGCTTGCGCTTATGCCAAAAATGAAAATTTAAAGGTTATGGTGCACTGTACGTTATCACCTACGCCAATGGTTGATATTGTTAATGCTTTATCTGAAGGTGATATTTTAACCCACGTTTTTCATGGTGGAGAAAATTCTTGTCTTTATAACGACTTTGAAGCATTAAAACTAGCCAAAGAAAAAGGTGTTATTTTAGATTTGGGGTTAGCGGGTAACGTACATACCGACTTTTTGAATTTTAAAAAGTCAGTCGAAGCGGGCTTTTTACCTGACGTTATCAGCACCGATATAACCTGCCTTAGCGCATTTAAGCGTGGCGGCAGGTACGGTATGACAATGTGTATGAGCATTGCAAAACACCTTGGAATGACTGAAGAAGATATTTTCAAAGCGGTAACCTCATCAGCGGCCAAATTGCTGGATAAAGAAAACGAATGGGGTTATTTAAAGGTTGGTAAGTCGGCTGATTTGGCTGTTTTTGATTATACAAACGAGCCGTTCGATTTAACCGACAAAGCAGGAAACCAAGTCAAAAATGACTTGGGATACAAGTGTATATTAACCGTTTCAGACGGTCAAATAGTATATATGAATTAAAGGAGAAATTGTTATGAGTAAAGTTGCATTGATTACAGGTGCTGGTGGATATATTGGCGGTGAAACTGCAGTTACACTTGCAAAACAAGGAATAAAGGTTGCAGTATGTGATATAAACTCAGAGTCTATCGAAAAAACAATCAAAAGAATCGAAGAAATTGGCGGCGAGGCTAAAGGTTATGTTTTTGATATAACCGATTCCAAAGATGTTGATAATACTGTTGACAAAATTGTAAAGGATTTTGGTCGACTTGATATTATGGTTCATATTGCGGGTGGAAGTGCCAGAATTGCAGGACCAAATGCTAAATATGTACCTCTTGTTGAACAAGAAGATTATGTAATAGACCAAGTTTTAAAGGTGAATTTATACGGCGCATTGTGGGTAAGCCGTGCTGCTGCCAGAGTCATGATTAAGCAAGGTGAAGGCGGTAAAATTGTTAACTTCTCTTCAGCCGTAGCATTTAACGGTCTTGTTGGGTCGGTTGACTATGCGGCTTCTAAGGGTGGTGTTATATCGCTTACCAAGGCATTGGCAAAAGAACTTGGACCTTATAAAATTAATGTAAACAGTGTAGCCCCCGGAATTGTTATGCGTGCCGATGAAACCGGTGGAGATGAAAGGGCATTCAATACTAATTATCTCGGTATAAAATGCTTGCCGGAAGATCTTGCAAATATGGTTGAATTTTTGGTTTCGGATAAAGCAAAATTTATCACTGGTCAAACTTATGTTGTAGATGGTGGCAGAGGCTTGGGAATGAAAGGAAGTAAATAATTATGAAAGCAATGCTAGTTGATGAAAATCGAAATCTTGTATGGAGCGATGTAGCCGACCCGGTTATAAAAGCGGATGAGGTTTTAGTTAAAATTCACGCAGCCGCCCTTAACCGTGCAGATTTATTACAAAGACAGGGTAAATATCCTTCTCCTGCGGGCTGTCCCGAATGGATGGGTCTGGAAATTGCAGGTGAAATTGTAGAACTTGGTGCCGATGTTACAAATTGGCAAATCGGCGATAAGGTTTGCGCTCTCTTGGGTGGCGGCGGTTATGCCGAATACGTTGCTGTTAAATTCGATATGCTTATGCCTGTGCCTAAGGGTCTTACTATGGAAGAGGCATCGGCTTTACCTGAAGCTTATGCAACCTCTTATCTTAACCTTTTTATTGAAGGTCATTTAGAGGAAGGTCAAACTGCATTTGTTCCTGCTGGTGCCAGCGGCTTGGCAAGTGTTGCAATTCCTATGGCGAAGGCATTTGGCGCAAAGGTTATTACTTCTGTGCTTTCTGATGAAATAGCCGAAAAAATTAAACCCTTGGGTGCAGATGTTATTATTAATTCAACCACTCAATCGGTTGAAGAAATTTTAAAAGCGGAAGAAGAAAACGGAACACCAGTTAACGTATCTATGGACTGTCTTTGTGGAGAAACCTTGGGTAAGAGTCTTCCATATATGGCGCGTGGCGGTTATTGGATTGTTATTTCAACCCTTGCAGGCATAGAAACAAACGTGCAGCTCCGTCCCTTACTTACAAAGGGCTTGCATCTTGTGGGTTCAATGCTTAGAAACCGCACACCGCAGTTTAAGGCATATATTTTGGCAGAGCTTGTTGATAAAGTATGGCCGAAAATTGAAAGCGGCGCTATTAAGCCGTCAATATATAAAGTATTACCAATGGCACAAGCCGAAGAAGCACACGCAATTTTAGAACGCGGCGAAAATGTTGGTAAGGTTGTATTGAAGGTTATATAATGAAAAAAAGTTTAAAAACAATTTTATTGTCGCTGCTTGTAATGGCGCTTTGGGGTTCGCTATTCCCAATGGTTAAGCTCGGTTATACTGCGTTTAATATCAGTTCAAGCTCTGTACCTGATATTTTAATGTTTGCTAGTTATCGCTTTATTATAAGCGGTCTTGTGGTGTCGTTATTTTGCCTTTTTAAAAAAGAAAAAATTGCCACACCAAAGCACAAAAGTATATTAAACATTGTAATTATGGGTCTTTTTTCTATAGTGCTTCATTACGCTTGTACATACATAGGCCTTAGCACAACCGATAGCTCTAAAACTGCACTTATAAAGCAGCTTGGCGCACTTATTTATGTTTGCTTTGCGTTTTTATTCTTTAAAAACGAAAAATTCAGCATACTAAAAATTATTGGCGCAATAGTCGGCTTTGGCGGAATTATAGCAATTAATTATAATCCGGGTGGCTTAAGCTTTGCGATTGGTGATATTTTAATAATTGGCGCATCGGTTTGTACCGTTGTTGCAAACGTTATAAGCAAAAAATCAGTGCAGGGAAGCTCACCATACTGGATAACCGGAATATCACAGCTGTTCGGCGGTATAGTGTTGTTTATTGCGGCGGTTATTATGGGTGCTAAGTTCTTAACATTTAATTTAACTGCTGCGTTGATTTTTACATACATTTGTATTGCCTCAATTTGCTCTTATACCTTGTGGTATTATGTGCTTAAAAATAACAGCCTTTCAAAAATGTTTATTATCAAGTTTTCCGAACCGCTGTTTGCTTGTCTTTTTGGTGCGTTAATTTTAAATGAAAACATACTTAAATGGCAGTATTTAATTGCATTTTTACTTATTTCATTTGGTATTGTTTTGGGTAATAAAAGCGATAATAAAGCCACTGTAAAATAGAGAGGGAGTATATTATGTTTGATTACAAAGTAAAAATAGGTCTTGTGGCTATGCGCCGTAATACAACCGACCGTCCCCGTGGTGCTAGCTGGAACTGGCATTCCCCACAAGAAAGAGAAAAGGAAATTGTTGCATACATAGAAAACAATTTCAAAAACGAAAATGTAGAATTTGTTAATACAAAGGGCTTAGGTATTGGAAATCTTATTTTTGATAACGCATCTGCTAAACAGGCAATAGAGCGTATGAAAAATGAAAATGTCGATGCTGTTGTTATTATTAACTGCAACTTTGGTAACGAGGAAGCGGCAGGCGATATTGCATTAGCGTTGGGCAAGCCTGTATTATTGTGGGCGCCGCTTGATGAAGAATACAGTGAAGACGGCACAAGAACAACCGACTCGCAGTGCGGTATATTTGGTGTTTCACGTCAGCTACAGCGTTTACGTGTTCCGTTTTCTAATATTCCAAGCTGCAGGGTAGATTCTGAAGATTTTAAAACAGGCTTTACACAGTTTATTCGTGTGGCGTGTATGGTCAAAAATTTCAAAGGTATGCGCATTGGTCAGGTTGGTACACGTCCTGCACCGTTCTATTCAGTTATATATAACGAAAGCGAGCTTTTGGAAAAATTCGGCATTAGAATTGTAACAATTAACTTTGCTGTTGTAGAGCAAAGAATGAAGCAAACAGCCGAAAACTGTAAGGAAGAAATTGCACAGTTTATAGAATATTTTAATTCGAATTATAAAATGGATGAACAAACACCCCAGTATGTTGAAGGTATGGCAACTATGGCGGTAATGTATAAGAATTTGTTCAAGGAATTTGAGCTTGATATTATGGCGGCTGAATGTTGGACAGCAACCCCCATAATGTTTAACGGTTTGGCCCCCTGTGCAGTATTTGGCGCTTTGAATGATTTAGGTTATATGATTGCTTGTGAAAGCGATATACATTCAGCAATGACAATGGCAGTTTTAAAGGCTGCAACATTAGGCGAAGGTAAGCCACTATTTGGCGAGTTTACAGTAAGACACCCCGAGAAAAAGAATGCCGAGCTTTTGTGGCATTGCGGACAGTTCCCACTTTCTCAAAAGGCAGACGATTGCGAAGCTTGCCTTGTTAACCAACGTGAATGGTTTAGAGGTAAGGACGGCACCTATACAGTTGCACGTATTGACCAGGAAAGTGGCAACTATATGTTATTGCCTGTTATGTGCAATACCACCGAAGGCCCAAAAACCAGCGGTACATATATCTGGGGCGAATTTGAGGATTTGCCAAAAATCGAAAACCGCTTAATGCAGGGTCCGTACATTCATCACTTCATTGAAATTGAAGGTAATTATATGAATGAATTGGAAGAATTTTGCAAATTTGTTCCCGGTCTTAATATTGATAAAACAATAAACTAAGGGTGAGCAAAATGTTAGAAAAATTAAAGACATTAAACCCAAAAATCGAATTTTATGATGTTAGCGATAAGGAATTCGCATCATTCGGCAGAATAATTAAAAATCTTGATACTGCTGAAATTATAGAGGTCGCTAAGAAAATTCAAAATCCTGAAAGCGGTTCTTCCTATGCTCCTTCACAAGAGGAATTTGAAACTCTTAAAATAGCTAGTGATATTGAAAATAACTATTTTGGTACTTTGCCTACACAGGTGGGATACTGCTGGGGACATAATAACCTTATGAACGCTACCGAATGGCATTTTTCTAGTGAAATTAACATTGCGGTAACGCCCTTGGTTTTAATTCTTGGACATGTTTGGGATATTGAAAACGGCAAGATAGATTCCTCAAAGTTTAAGGCGTTTTATCTTCCTGCAGGCACGGTTGTTGAGGTTTATTCTACTACGCTTCATTTTTGTCCTTGTGAGGTAGAGAGTAGCGGTTTTGGCTGTGTGGTTGGCTTGCCGAAGGATACGAATACAAACCTTACTGTAGAGACTGAAGACAAATTATTATTCCGCAAAAACAAGTGGATAATTGCCCATGTTGAAAATGAAGCCCTTATAAATAGGGGAGTTATTACCGGAATAACAGGTACTAATTACGAAATTAAATATAAATAATAAATGCTCAGCAAGGCATTTGCCTTGCGGAGCATTTATTAACTGTAAATCAATTCGTTATTTACAATTTCGGTGGTTATTTGTTGGATATTATTCATCCTGCTAACCCGTTGCATTTGTCTTGGGCTTTAAGCTGTAAAGTTTATTATTCTGTAATCCTCCATTAAAATTAAATTATCCTTACAATTTAATCATTCTGGCTGACTACAAAAGCCAAAGGGAGACAACTTCCTTACGAAGTGTCTCCCTTTGGTGGCTGTTTTTGGTTTTCTAATTGAAAAGACTACGCGATTGTGTTATACTCTACTTAAAAGTGAATGTTACGACAAAGAACTCTGCTTTCGCGTTTGGCGGTGTGAAAAACTGTCAAGAAATAATATATTAAAGAAAATTTTAAAATTATGAGGTGAGCAGTATGATAGAATTTGCTTGTGATTGCAGTATGAAAAAGCATCGTGCACCTATTGAGGGGTACGAAATATCTTCGGGCGCTATAAAGAAAATTCCTGAAATACTAAAAGCTTATAAAAGAATTTATATGGTGGCAGATGCTAATACATATAAAGCGGCGGGTGCGGCGGTTGAAGAAATTTTGAAAGCAAACGGTATGCACTATAAAACCTTTGTGTTTAACGAATTGCCCGTATTACCCAATGCCGATAGTATAGGCAAGTTAATTCTTAATTTCCAACCACTTGATGCAAAACCGAATATTTTTGAATATAACCAAATGCCTGATTTTATTTTGGCGGTGGGTTCGGGTACTATAAATGATACCTGCCGTATTACAAGCTACCGTTTGGGATTACCTTACGGTATAGTAGCTACTGCGCCCTCTATGGATGGCTATGCTTCGGCGGGCTCACCCATTCTTCACGATGGCACGAAAACAACAATTCAGGCAACAACACCTAAATATATTATTGCTGACCTAGATATTTTAAAGAATGCGCCTTATGATATGATGCTTGCGGGCATTGGCGATATGTTTGGTAAATATACAGGTATGCTCGACTGGGAATTGGCAAGAGATTACGTGGGTGAATATTTTTGCGATAAGATAGGTAACGACGTTATTGAAGCAACAAACAAATGCCTTGCAAACGGATATGAATTGGCTAACCGCAATCCCGAATGTGTTAAAAACATTATGGAGGGCTTTCTTGTAACAGGTCTTGGTATGGCTTACGTGGGTAATTCTCGACCTGCTTCGGGTGCGGAGCATATTGTTGCCCACGCGTGGGAACTTTTTGATATTGAAGCAGGCAATCACCCTCATTTACACGGTCTTGAGGTTTGCGAGGGTACTCGTTTAATAGCAATTATGTATAAAATGCTACTTGAAGAAACCGATGACGCTTATCTTAAAGAGCTTATCCAAAAATATATTCCTTACTTTGACGCGGTAGAGGAATTTTGCGTAAAAATGCAGGTGCCCCCGACAGTTACCGACCGTGAAACTATACTGGCAGGTATAAAACGCGCACTTATTATGCGTGACAGATATACAATTTTATTCTATCTTCGTGATAAGGGTATGCTTGAAGATTATGCTGTTCGTGCAACCGATAAGCTTTTGGAATTGCTATAATTGTAAGTAATTAAAGGTGGAACTTTTATGTATCAAAAATTTAAAGAAAAACTTTTAGCAGATTTTGAAATTAAGCGCGATGTTATTGTTGCAAGCAAGCAATATTCAATGCGCGAATCGCTTTTTGGTATTCGCAACCGCGACGACAAGGTGTATGAACAAATTTTGTTAGAATTTGAACGTATCACCTTAAATAGCACAAACGAATTAGTGCTTGAAATTTTTAAAAAGCATAATATAACTGCTTATAAAAGTAAAGAAATAAGCAGTTACTGTATTGCGGTAGAAACAAAAGAAGAAAAGCATTATATCGTAATTATTAACAAACCGCAAAGCATTAACTCTGAGCGAATGCATATGATTATTGAAAAAATCAGAATGGAAAACTGTCCCGTTACCTTTGTGTTTTTGCTAAAAGATACGTTGGAAAATCACAATGCGATGCTTCAAATAGAAAGGCAATTCTATGTTGATACAATTACAGAAGAAAAACGAAGCGAATTTTCTTGTTTGTTGTTTACTGAATTTTTGCTTAAGTTTTTTGGACAGGCAGAGCTAGATAGCTTTAGTGAAATGCTTGAAGAATTTAATAACGATTTTCATAACGTTATCGGTTATCAAATAACCGAGCTTTGCACACCTAAAAACTTAAATATTTTGCGTAGTGAGCTAAATGACGAACTTAAAAGTTTTAATTATGATAAAATTAAGCAAAAGCCGTATGTTAGAAGCAATAACCGCAGTTTTTCACAAAGCGATTTTGAAGAGAATTTTGAAAAAATGCGTTCGATGTTTATCGACAATAAAAGGTATGAGCTTTTGCTCTCGAATGCCGATTTTGCAAAATCGTTTTTAACCTCTGAATGGCTTTATAAAAAATACGTTACGCTTGATAAGTTAGATAACACCTTTATTGTTGCGGGTTATCTAAAATCTATTGAACAGCTTTTGTGGGATATAATTGTGCTTACCGGTGTAGGTAGGAAAATTAAAGACGTTAAAATCACTACAAAGGAAGACAATACAATAGATAAAACCCTAGGCGCGTTAGAGTGGTTTATAGGCAGTTGGTATAATTCAAATTTATATCTTAACAGCTTTGTGGGTGACAAGTATGAGGTTGTTGATTATTTGCGTGCACAAATAGCTGACTGGCGTTCAAACCGCCGTAACGGTTATTTTCATAAGCATGAGTTATCGCATAAGAAAAACGTTGATTTAATCCGCGAGGAAACTTGGTTTTTATATTTTTTAATTTTAGGTTCGCTTAAACTTAGCAATGACCAAGTAAAGAAAATAGCAAATTAATAAGAATATTAACCTTTCTGAGCTTATAAAGTGCAAAACGGAGCTTGTCGGCAACAAGCGTTACGCAGCCGATGATGAAAAAACTGCAATTTTTTCTACACTTGACGTCAAAGAGAAAGAAATGTATATTTTTGAAAGTGATGGTATGACTGTAATTCAGGTCGGTTCACCGGATGAAAGCCCAAAATATATTGCATATAAATAATGAGGAATAAAATGTATTTAAATATCAAAATGCTTAAATATGCTTGCTATACTGCTAATATAACAATGTCGGTCGTGGCGAATATATCACCCGTGTTGTTCTTAACTTTTCGTTCGCTATACGGTATTTCATACTCGCTTTTAGGCGCGCTTATACTTATAAACTTTTTTACACAGCTTATAGTTGACCTTGTGCTGTCGTTCTTTTCTCATAAATTTAATATTCCTAAAACGGTAAAATCAATACCGTTTATAGCCGCGGCGGGCTTTTTTGTTTATGCCTTGTGGCCATTTATTTTCCCGAATAACGTTTATATCGGCTTGGTTATTGGTACGGTTATTTTTTCGGCGGCAAGCGGTCTTAGTGAGGTACTTATAAGCCCTGTAATTGCGGCACTTCCGTCAGATAATCCCGATAGAGAAATGAGCAAGCTTCATTCAATCTACGCGTGGGGTGTGGTTGCGGTAATTATAATCAGCACCGTTTATTTGTTCTTCTTGGGCGGTGAAAATTGGCAATGGCTGGTTTTGGGGCTTACAATTATCCCCATAACCTCAGCGGTATTGTTTATAAAAAGCGATATTCCTACAATGGCAACACCTGAACGCGTATCAAATGCGGTTAAGCTTTTAAAAAGCGGCGGTGTTTGGCTTTGTGTTTTCGCAATATTTTTGGGTGGCGCGGCAGAATGTACAATGGCTCAATGGGCTTCGGGCTATCTTGAAAAAGCAGTTGGAATACCTAAAATTTGGGGCGATTTGTTGGGCGTTGCAATGTTTTCGGTAATGTTAGGGCTTGGCAGAACCCTTTATGCTAAAATAGGTAAAAATATTGGCAGAGTATTAACCTTGGGTGCCGTCGGTGCGGCGGTGTGCTATATTGTTGCGGCGGTATCAAATATACCGGTTGTTGGGCTTATTGCCTGTGCATTTACGGGCTTTTGCACTTCAATGCTTTGGCCTGGTAATTTAATTGTTGCGTCAAACCGTTTCCCTGCGGGCGGTGTGTTTATTTACGCTTTAATGGCATCGGGCGGTGACCTTGGTGCATCGGTAGCGCCTCAGCTTGTGGGTATTATTACCGATACGGTAATTGAAAATGAAAAAGCTATTGCATTAGCGCAAAGCTTATCGCTAGCCCCCGAACAGTTAGGTATGAAAATTGCCTTGCTTTTTGCGGCATTATTCCCGATTGTGGCGGTTTTTGTGAATTTAAGATTTTTGAAAGACACAAAAAAATAACTGTTAAATCCCCGTTATCCGTTGCGATAACGGGGACTATTTTTTATAAAATTATCGAAAAACGATAAATTAATTATTGACAAACGATAATTTTTGTGTTATTGTGTGCTTGGAAAATAAAGTCAAAGGGGCGAAATTTTTATGTGGAACAGTAAAAAATCGGTTAAATTGTCTATTATTGTGTGCTTTATATTGTCGGCGATTTTGGTGTTGCTTTTAATATTTGGACCAATGCTTTTTGAACTTTATATGACAAAATACCGTGGCTTTTTACCAGACGGTGAGTCAATGCGCCGCTTAAGTTTAACCTTTGCATGGTGTTTTTATCCGTCTTCGGTTTTTTCGGGTATAATTCTTTATTCGCTTTTAAAACTGCTTTTTAACATAAAAGGCGGTCAGGTGTTTACAACTCAAAACGCTACGTATTTAAGGGTGGTTTCGTGGTGTTGCTTTGTTATTTCGGCAATTACCTTTGTTGGCGCAATCTTTTATATGCCCTTTGGCTTTGTGGCATTGGCGGGCGGTTTTGTTGGTATGATGCTTCGCGTACTTAAAAACGTTATGCAGTCTGCCGTAGAGCTTCGCGAAGAAAACGATTTAACTATTTAAGGGGGCAAAAGAATGATTGAAATTAATCTCGATATTGTTTTAGCCACCCGTCGCATGACCTCGCTTGAACTGGCTGAAAAAATTGGTATTACACAGGCAAATCTTTCGGTTTTAAAAACGGGTAAGGCAAGGGCTGTTAGGTTTTCAACCTTGGAAAGCATTTGCAAGGCGCTCGATTGCCAACCCGGTGATATTATAAAATACATTCCTGAGGAGGATTAGTATGACTGAAAATATCGTTAATGAAGAATTATTGGAAGAAGAAAAAACAAATAAGCATTTCCCGCTGGTCAAAAAGGATAGGGTATTTGCAAACGTATTTTTTGCAGTATCAACGATTTTTGCATTTATTGCACTTTGCGGTGGTTTTAGGATTGGTTATACCATTGCATCACCCATTATGCTTATTGCAATAACGGTTTATTTGTGGAATAAAGCTACTAAAATTAAATTTTTTCCGCTTGTTTGCGGATTTTTAAGCTTAATACTTCCTGCAATTTTTGTTATAACCTCTAACGGTGAGGTAAGGTTTTGGAGCTTTGTAGCAACAACGCTTATGTCTTGCGTATGGTTTAGCTCGCTTGTTGGTGTTAAATTGAGCGAGGGCGATCTTGAACTTCCAAGAAATATTTTAGGGCAGTTCTTTAGCGGTATGTTCGGCAAAATGCCAAAAACCTTTGCTTCGCTTATAGCTACCCGTACCGAAAGCAATAAAAGCTTTGGTAAGGTGCTATTAGGTGTGGCTTTGGCATTACCTGTATTGCTTATTGTCGTTCCGCTTCTTATTTCATCAGATGAAGCATTTGCCGGCTTTACTGTTAAATTTTTTGGTAATATGTCGGAATCGGTGTTTAGAATATTCGTCGGCATTTTGTTAACACCTTTTGTAATTGCTTATTGTTTTGCATTAAAGCATAGCGAAAAGAAAGACCCCAAGCCCGTTAATTTTGACGGTATTGATAACACAATAGTAATTTCATTCTTGTCGGTATTATCGGTTTGCTACCTTGCTTACTTGTTCTCACAGTTGGCATATTTCTTTAGCGCATTCAGCGGCTTCTTGCCCGATGGTTATAAATTTAACGTTTCAACTTATGCCCGCCGCGGCTTTTTTGAAATGTCAGCAATCGCGGCAATAAACTTTGTTATTATATTCGGCGCATTATTGCTTTCTAAAAAGATTAACCGAAAAATTTGCATACCGTCACGGCTTATCTGCTTATTTATAAGCTTGTTTACGTTGGTTATAATTTCTACTGCGCTTTCAAAAATGGTGCTTTACATCCGCGAACTTGGTATGACCCGCCTACGCATTACCACAAGCGCGTTTATGGTATTTTTAGGTGTAGTATTTATATCCCTTATTTTCCGCCTTTTCTTTAAAAAAATTAGGGTTTTACGCGTAGCGCTTGTTACCGCGGCGCTTGTGCTTATAGTTTTGGGTGGCGCAAACGTTAATCACGTGGTAGCGGCATATAACTATGAAGCATACCAAAACAACGTTTTAAAGGAAATGGACGTTAAAACCATTTATAAATTGGGTGACGAGGGTATACCGTATCTTGTAAAGCTTACCGAGGATAAGGATGAAGAAGTAGTTACTTTGGCTCATACCTATCTTGAAAAAGCTATAAAGGATAAATATTACAATATTGATTATAATTATTTCAAAGGTGAATATACCATAGAAGGCAAGCGCTTTGATTCGTTTGATAATTACGGTATTTCCCGAGCGAAGGCATATAAATTGTTAGAAGAATATATTGCAAAGCATCCCGAAAAGTTTGTTTTATCCGAAGTACGTATCTAAAAAAGGGGTATAACAAATGAAACTAAAATTTGACATACAAAATAAATCGCAACCTGACCCGTTTATTTTTGAAGATAACGGTAAGTTTTATCTCTACGTAACGGCAAAGGATGGGGTAGAAGCATACCAAAGTGATGATATTTTAGGTGAATGGAAATATATTGGTATAGTGACCGAAATTAATGAGGAACGTAAAAATTATTGGGCACCGTCGGTTATAAAAATTGATGAAACTTATTATATGTACGTTTCCTACCAAAGCAAGGACGGTTGGCAGGAAATGCGGGTGTTTTCGTCTGATTCACCAAAGGGTATTTTCAAGCTGGAAAGAAAACTATATAATGGTTTTTCAATAGATTCACACGTTGTAAAAAACGATAGCGGCTTATTTATGTTTTTGGCGCTTAATAATTTAGATACCGACCGCGTTGGTACAAGGGTTTACGTTGATAAAATGTTAGACCCCCTAACGCCCGAAAATAAACCGAAAGAAATTATTGTGCCTACCTTCCCCCAAGAAAAATTTACACCGCAATGCACCCCTGAAAGGGATTGGTACACTATTGAAGGTCCGTTTTATTTTTATGAAAACGGCTGGCATTATTTAATGTATAGTGGCGGCTGCTATCGTGATGATACCTACCATATTGGCTATGCCACCGCAAAAACCGATGAGCAAGATTTAACGAAAATTGATTATATTAAATCGATTAATGACGGTGGCTTTAACCCTGTTATAATTAAAAACGATTACGAAGAGGGCACAGGTCATCATAGTGTTATAAAGCTTGACGGCGAATATTATGCGGTTTATCACGGTAGAGATTATGAAAAAACCAATGATAAATATACCGAACGCCGAACGGCTAGAATTTGCAAATTAAAGGTTTTAGACGGTGTAATAACAGCCGAAAGATTTGAAGATAAACTTTAATTTTAATTATGTATAAATTGTTGACAAATTTTGTCGAAAAAGATATAATATTTCCAAATAATAAGTTGGAGGGTATTATGAAAGATTTAGATACCGTTGTAAAAACCTTATCAGAACGTGAAAAACTCAGTGCTATTTTTTGGTTGGTTGTTGGCATTATTCAGTGCCTTTCTTGCGTGGGCATTATTTGTGGCGCATGGAACGTTTACGCTTCGGTAAGCCGTTTTAAACAATCAAAAGCTGTTTTAACACCTTGGCAGGGTATTGTTAATTCTTATGACAAATGGATGTCCAGCATAATTACAGGCATCGTAATTAACGTGTTATTCGGCGGTGTTATCGGTGTTGCTGCTTCGATTTACGATATGGTGGCAATACGTGGCTATGTTCTTGAAAATAGAAAAGTATTTGAAGAAAACGGCCTTTAATTTTTAAATAGCATAATAAAAACGGCAAAAGTTTTTACTTTTGCCGTTTTGTTTTTTGTTATATAAAATTATTTGTTGTAAAAATGCTTAGTAACCAACACGTTTAAAATTATGTAAATGGCAGCAAAACAGCCTTCGGTAATGAAACCAAAAATATTACCGTTGCTTATTGATGAAATTGCAATAATAATATATAGAACGGCAAAGGTTATAAGCCAGCCGCCAACCTTATTTGCGCCGACAATATTCTCTTCGCCGGCTTCGGCGCTTTTGTAAATTGATTGTATGAAACGATGAATTTTTTTGCGACCTGCAATATTAAAGATTAATATACCGATAGCAAGCGCTATAAATATAAAACCAAGAACTGTAGCGAATACTGATAATAATCCAATTGTTGCTACGGGTATTAAGCTCAACAAGCCAAATTCGGGACTTATGGAGCTTTCTTTGAGAATTTCATCCATATTTAAGCTACCCATAAGCGCTGGGATGGAAAGGAAAATTGTGTAAAACACCCCAAGAAAAGCAATAATGCCTGCAAGTATGTTTTTAATAACATAGTGGGCATAAATAGAACCGCTTATAACCCGAATATGCTTATGTTCAACAATATTCTTTTTACCGCCGGCATAGGTGAGCCAAGAAAAAATTGTTATTAAAACAGTAATTACATTAAATCCGCCCGAAAGCATAGAACAGCCGACAGCGGCAGTTAAAAGAATACAAATTGTTAAGAATAAATCGTCTTTAATAAAGCTTAAAATATGCCCAGTAGGACAAGCGACGACAGGTTCGGTATCACGGGTAGAGGGCTTACCGCATTTTGGACAGTAAGCAAATGCGGTATCGCGTTCATAACTACAATGCGGACATTTCATTTTTAGTTCTCCCTTTTATGTGTTAATTTATAAAGTTCTTTTTAATAATACTACCCGATAAAATAAGCGCAATAGGTACAAGCGAAGCGGAGATAGCGGTTGCTAAATATGGAATTAAATAAACCATAAATATAAGACCATAAAAAGGAATAAGTACAATTACAAACGGTGCTAATAAACCGATAATTGATAAAATAGCAATAACGATAAGTGCAATGCGTGCTTTTTTAGGGTTGTGAACATCTTCGACCCCGTTTTCAATACCGTTGTATAGAGATTTAATAAATTTGTGAGTGGGATGAAGGGTTGTAAAACTTAAAATGATTATTACAATACCGGCTATGAAAAGCGAAATTCCTAAAATTAAAAAAACGATAATGCCTATTGTACTGCTGTCTGCTGAACTGCTTGAACTGTAATAAGAGTCGCTATATGTAGGGGTTGAAGTATCGGCAAAAGGAACTATAATTGCTGAAATTGTAAATATACTGCTAAATAAAATAACACCAATCCCTTCTATAATCATAATAATTTCGGTAGCAAAGGTACAACCGCTTAATATTTTTATATGTGTGGGGTTAATTATGTTTTTGCGGCCATTGGCATAAATGAGCCACAAAGCAATAGTGCAAATTACATTAATAATATTAAAAGGATTTAAAATGCTCGATGCTGTAAATAAAATGCAAATTGCTAAAAACAATCCACTTTTAATGGATAAAAGCGTTTTGGGATTTGGGTGGTTGATAAATGTTTTATCGGGTGCAGGTGCGCCGCAATATTTACAAAACTGAAAGTTAGTACTAGAAGTATAACCGCAAACTTCACATTTCATTTTTAATTTCTCCTTTGCTTTTTATATCTAAATTTTTCAGGGTAAAAAATATTCAAATATCGAAAGCCAATTTTCACTTTTGACCTGTTTTTGGGTTTCCTTGGTGCGAATAGTCCACGCCACCATTTGCATTTTCCACAGTTTTTGGCAAAGCTGTGTTGATAAAGTCTTGCGATGGCTAAAATTATATGCCACAAAGTCGGGCTTGGTTATAAAGTTTAAAAGATTGTTTGACAGTAAAAACCTTATAAAAAAGTTTAACTTATCTTTGGTTTTAAAAAAGTTTTGTGCTAACTGACCGCGAATAATTTCTGGGCGGTTTTTCTTGAGCCATAAAATACATCTGGGGTCAAAGCTTTCAATACAGTAAGCACCGTTATAATCCTTTAAAATATCCGCTGCGGCTTCGGCTAAGGCGGCTTGATTTTTGTTGGCTTTAAGTTCAACAATCAAGGGTGCGGCGCCGTTATATAAGTCGAGAACCTCTTTAAAGGCGGGGATAGTATCTTCGGTGCCCTCAAGGTTATAAAGTTTAAGCTCTTCGGCGGTTAAATCTTCAATAATGCGGTCTTCGCCTGTGGTGCGTTTTAAGCTGTTGTCGTGCATAACTGCTAAACTGCCATCCTTTAAAAGATGAATGTCAAGCTCAATGCCGTAGCCGTTTTCCTTTGCCTTACGAAAAGCGGTCATTGAATTTTCGGCAACACCGTTACCGTGAAGCCCACGGTGGGCATAATCAAAGCCCTGTAAATCAGAAAGCTTTTTATACCCAACCCTGCCGCGAATGGCAAAAAGATAAAATATTATAATTAAAATAATTGCAATACCAATATAAAGCAAAAAATTCACCCTTTAAGTTTTAATATAATTAGTATACCATTATTTTCTATTAAATGCAATTAGATTTAAAAAGTGATAAATGGCGGTTGGAACTTATGCAATTAAGTAATATTTAAATATCAAAAAAACAGCCCCGAAGGGCTGTTAAAATTAATCTTTCTTTTCCCAATTTGACATACGCTTTGCGTATTTGCGGGTCATAACGTTAATTTTATTAAGAACAACGTCAACCGTCAAGCGGGGCTTGTATTCAGCTTGTTGAGAATCGTTATTGTGTTTGATAGCGGCAAGAATTTCGTCCTTGTCATCGGTTTTAAAAACCTCATTTAAAACCTTAAGGGTGTATTCATAACCGTATTTTGCCATTTCGTCAAACGTGTCGGGCGTGAAAACCATAGTTTCAAGCATTTTGTTATTTGGAAAATCATAAAATTTTAAAATCTTACTATCAAAAGCATCGTTTTCAAAGAAATATTTATGGTTATCAAAATAAACACAAAGGATATAATCCAAATCCTTTTCCATAAGCGGATAGGCAGGGATATTATCAACAAAAGCACCGTCTAAAATGCGGTCGCCATTTATAATTTCGCCGCTTGTTAAAATCGGAATAGCAATTGCACCTTTTATATATTGCTGCATTTGCTCGGCGGTTAGGTTGTGAAAGGGTATGTATTCAACCTTGCTTTTAGTAAAGTTCCATACTGCAACAAAATGTTCAAAAAACGGTTTGTGGTCTTTTACAAAAACATTGCAAATTTCATCACGGATAGGGCCATCGCCACCATAAGACAAAAATAATCTGCCGTGTTTTTTGGGGTCAATCATTTTCCAAATGCGTTCAAATTCATACGGTTTTCCTATACCGTAGGTTTGTGCCGCAAGCATACCGATAGAAGCCGAACTTACACATTTAATATCATCTTTTTGAAAAAATTTATCAATGGCTTTTAAAAAGCCGTATTCATAAGCGCCCTTGCTTGCCGCGCCCGATAAAATAATACCGATTTTTGCCATTTTGAATGTTCAACTCCTTTCGTGTTTTAAATACATTGCATTATACCACATTTCGACAATTTTTTCAATTACATTTTTTTGTAAAAAATAAGCAAATTTCTAATATTGAAAAAAACAATTTGAATGGTATAATAAGGTAAATGAAAGGAGTGTGGGATATGAAAATTACCGTAATTCAACCACCTTATTTTGCGGGTGAAAAGCCGGATGAATTTATTGCTGATTTTTTAATTAATGAGTTAAATAAATCAAATGCTGATCTTGTAGTTTTGCCTGAATATTCTAATGCGGGTGGGTTAAGTGACCCCGAAAAAGAAATGGCGGCATTGCCAAGGGCTGAAAAAATGCTTATGGCGGCACAAAAATCTGCCAAAGAAAAGGGGCGTTTTGTGGCGGTTAACGTTCTGGAAATGAGAAACGGCAAGCTTCAAAACAGTACGTATTTATATAACAAAAACGGCGAGATTGCCTTTGTTTATGATAAAATTCATCTCCCGCCAAGTGAGGTTGCGCTTAAAGTTAATTACGGCGACGGCAACTGCACCTGTGAAATAGACGGTATTCGTTTTGGGTTTATGACCTGTTATGACGTTTATTATAATGAGCAAATCGAACATATTGCGGCATATAAGCCCGATTTAATTTTAATACCTGGTTATCAACGCGGTGAGCGTACCGATATTATTGAAGCACAGGCGAAACTCACGGCTTTCCGTTGTAATTCTTATATTGCGCGGTCATCATATTCAATGAACGATGATGAAAAGGGCGGCAACAGTATGATAGTAGCGCCCGACGGTCAAATTTTAAATAATATGGGTAAAGAAATTGGGTCTATTACCGAAGAGGTTGATATTAAATGGAAGCATACCCGCCCCGCGGGCTTCGGTTGCGGTATTGTAAGAAACGATGACTTTATAAACGTCGGTTTAAGACCTAATATATTTAAAGGGTGATAAAATGAGCAATATTTTTAGTAACGATTGTATAACCGAAAAAGAACTTATAATAACCCCCGGTGCGCCGATAGAAAACCCTGTACGAGTAATTAAAGCCGATGAGGTAGGGAAAGAAGCGGTTAAAAAGGGTGATGCCTTTGCGCAGGAAATTGAAGACCGCTTTGTTGCTAACTTCGAACGCGAGGGCGATAAAATGGCTCACGTTTCTACATTTGTAGTGGTTGGGGATACGGTTTATATGTCGTATTATGCTAATATGAAAGAACCGTCTGAAGACCCGAAGGACCAAACCGCGCGTTTGGCTTACGCTAAGCTTGATAATCCCACCGATATTACTTTTTTTGATTTACAAACTACGGGTGATAAGGTTGGTGATAGAGTTATCGACCGCGTTTACGATACCATTTTAATGCAAAAGGATGAGGACACAATTTACGTTATGTGGACTGCCTCGACCGACGGCAACTATTACCGTTTTTATCAGCCGTTTACAATTTCAACCAAAACCTTGGGCGAAATTGGGGTGAACCGTTTTAAGGTCAATAATACCGTAAACGATTTTAGCGTTACGGGTATTCAAAAAGCCCTTGCTAAAGAGGGTGTACCCTGCAAAAAGATGTACGTTGATATTGGAATAATGCAAAAACTTTCAAGCCGAGTTGAAAACGGTGAAAAGTGGTATTATTCAGGTACGTACAGCGGTGACTTTACTGCGATTATTAGAAGTAAGGATTTAATTACTTGGGAATACGTTGCACAGCCCGACTTTATTAACGATTCAAAGTGGGAAAATGCGACTTACGTGCTTGATGATAAAATTTTCTATTTTGTGCGCCAACAAAATGAAAATAAGTGCGGCTTTTTGACCGCTTACAATATCAAAGACGGTAGTTGGGACGCACCCGTTGAGGTTGAAGATTGTCAGTCGCGCGGTGATATGATTTTATATAATGATGAATTGTATCTTTTCCACGCGCCCATTGACCGCGAACATATTGGCGTAATTAAAATCAACCGCGAAGATATTGCTAAAAGCGAGGTTGTTTTACAAGCAAAAATGCAAAGCAGCTGTTTCTACCCCTTTGTACAGTACTACCGCAACGGTGGTTTGGCAATGTCTTATACCGTTGCCCGTCAGCATATCCGTTTAGCAGAATTTGACTTATCAAAATATATTTAACCTAAAGCGCCTCTTGTGAGGCGCTTTTTTGGTTATACTATATGGCGAGGTGGTTTTATGTGTACAGCAGTAAGCTTTAATGCAAAGTGTCATTTTTTTGGCAGAAATTTAGATTTAGAACGTGGATATGGGGAAAAGGTAATTATTACACCCCGAAATTTTAAGTTTAAAATGCGGTGCGGTGAAAAATTGCAAAAGCATTATGCAATTATAGGTATGGCGGCGGTAAGTGACAATTATCCCCTTTATTTTGAAGCTGCAAACGAAAAGGGGCTATGTATAGCGGGGCTTAATTTTCCGAATAATGCGGTTTATCATCCCGAAATTGAAGGTAAAATTAATATTGCGCCCTTTGAGTTTATACCCTACGTTTTAGGACAATGTAAATGTATTGCTGAAGCCAAAAATTTACTTTGTAAAATTAATATTGTTAATATTAATTTTAGCGATGGGTTACCGTTGTCGCCGCTTCATTGGCTAATAAGCGACGGTGAAACGAGCTTAACGGTTGAAAGTGTAAAAGACGGTTTAAAGATATATGAAAACGCTACGGGTGTGCTAACAAATAACCCGCCGTTTTTAAAGCAAATAGCGAATCTTGAGAATTATCGCGACGTATTTTTAGCAAAGCAACCGCAAAACGACGGTAGTGAGGATTATAGCTTGGGACTTAATTCAAACGGGTTGCCGGGCGGTTTTTCATCAACTGAAAGGTTTGTGCGCGCCGCTTTTGTAAAGCAAAATTCCCCAACCGATATTAGTGGTGAAACGGCGGTTAACCATTTCTTCCATATATTAAGCAGTGTTGCAATGCCGAAGGGTTGCGTTTTTAATTCGCTTGGCGAATGTGAGTATACACGTTATTCCTGTTGTATTGATTGTGATAAAGGTGATTATTATTACACCACTTATGAAAATTTACAATGGCTAAAAATATCAATGAGTGATTATGATTTAAATAGCGAGGAAATTTATATTTGTGAGGAATAAATTGGGAGTTTGTCGCTGACGCGAATGAATAATGAAAAATGAATAATGAATAATTTCGGTGTCGCTTCGCGACGGATAT
>JAZQWD010000048.1:0-6961 GCA_045632165.1 Acutalibacteraceae bacterium
AGATACTCGACACCCTCGAGCTTTCTCGCTTCCTCTGCAAATATCTCTATAAATTCTTTGCCGATTATCTTTCTCTTTGTCTCGGGGTCACTGACACCTGCGAGGAGATCGAGATAGCGGTCGGTCGCGTCGATATAGATGAGATTTGCATCAAGGTTCTTACCGAATATCTCAATTACAGCCTCGCTCTCACCCTTGCGCATAAGTCCGTGGTTTACGTGGACGCATACGAGCTGCTTGCCGATCGCCTTTATGAGAAGTGCGGCAACTACTGACGAGTCGACACCGCCCGAAAGTGCTAAAAGCACCTTACCGTCACCTACCTGCTCACGAACTGCTTTTACCTGTTCTTCGATAAAGGTAGCCGCAAGCTCGGGGGTGGTTATACGAATCATATCATCAGGTCTTTTATTACTATTCATTTTTTCACCTCGTAAACAGTAAATTATTTAAAATATTTTACCGCTGATTCAAACAACTTCATATCATATTCGCCGATAACGTTTTGATACAAGCCGTTACCGATACGTTCGCTGTGACCCATTTTGCCGAATACACGACCGTCGGGTGAAAGGATACCTTCGATAGCCATAGCCGAGCCGTTGGGGTTAAAGCGAATATTTGAAGTGGGATTACCATCTAAATCAACGTATTGTGTCATTATCTGACCGTTTTTAGCAAGCTCGCTTATAAGTTCTTCACTTGCTACAAATTTACCTTCGCCGTGTGAAATCGGCACGTTAAACACGTCGCCAACCTTAACACCGCTAAGCCAAGGTGAATTAGTGGAAGCAACCCTTACACGAACAATTCGTGATTGGTGTCTTGAAATATCGTTATAAGTAAGTGTGGGACAATTTTCGTCGGTATCAATAATCTTGCCGTAAGGCACAAGACCAAGCTTAATAAGGGCTTGGAAGCCGTTACAAATACCGCCCATAAGACCGTCACGTTTTTCAAGTAGTGCGGTAATTTCTTCCTTAACCGCTTCGTTACGCATAAACGCGGTAATAAACTTACCCGAACCGTCGGGTTCGTCACCACCCGAGAAGCCGCCCGGAACAAACACAATTTGACTTTCACGGCATTTTTTAGCAAACTCTTCAACGCTCTTTGAAACGTCGTCGGGAGTAAGGTTTCTAATAACGAAAATATCAGCATCAGCACCTGCATCGTTAAATACTTTTGCAGTATCAAATTCGCAGTTAGTACCGGGGAATACGGGAATAAGCACCTTGGGTTTTGCAACCTTAATAGCAGGAGCTTTATTGCTTCTTTCATCAAAAGAAAATGCTGTATAATTTTCGGTTTTACCGATATTGCAGGTATAAACACTCTCGAGCTTGTCTTCCCAACGATTGTTAAGTGCGTTAAGGCAAAGCTTTTCATCGCCCTTGGTTATATATTCCGCTTCGGTAGTTGTACCTAAAAGTGTACCAGCTTCGGTTTCATCCTTAAGTTCAACAATAAACGAACCGTAACGATAGCTGAATATATCCTCATTAGTAATATTTTCAGCATAGTTAAAGCCGATTGTATTACCAACACACATTTTGAATATACCTTCAGCAACACCGCCGAAAGTGGGAGTATAAACTGAAACCGCCTTGCCGTCACGAACAAGCTTAGTTACGGTGTTATAGGTTTCAATAAGTGAAGTTGTAACGGGAAGACCGTTTTCGTCATATTGGGGAGTAATAAGAACAACCTTATGGTTAGCGCCCTTAAATTCGGGAGATACAACGTCACTTGTCTTGCCTGTTGTTACAGCAAAGGAAACTAAAGTGGGCGGAACGTCAATATCTTCAAAGCTACCGCTCATAGAGTCCTTCCCGCCGATAGCAGCGCACTTAAGTTCAACCTGTGCCTTAAACGCACCTAAAAGTGCCGCAAAGGGTTCACCCCAACGGGCAGCATCCTTTTGAAGGCGCTTAAAGTATTCTTGGAAAGTAAGGTAAATATCGCTATATTCGGCACCGGTTGCGATAAGCTTTGATACACTTTCAACCACCGCAAGGTAAGCACCGTGATATGGGCTCTTTTCAGCGATATAGGGGTTGCCGCCCCACGACATAAAGGAAACGGTATCGGTATGTGCTTTTTCAACCGAAACAAGGTTTACCATTGCCTGAGGAGGTGTAAGCTGATGCTTACCGCCGAAAGGCATAAGGACAGTACCCGCACCGATTGTAGAGTCAAATCTTTCAGAAAGACCACGCTTTGAGCAAATATTAAGATCACCTACAAGAGCTTCATAACCCTTTGTGAAGCTTTCGGGAATTTGCTTTTCAAAAGCTTCGGGCTTTGCGGTAGCAACGTTAATATGCTTTTCAGCGCCATTTGAATTAAGGAATTCACGCGAGATATTAACGATTGCTTCATTATTCCAATACATAACAAGACGTGCTTCTTCAGTAACTTCGGCAACTACGGTTGCTTCAAGGTTTTCACTGCTTGCAAGCTCGATAAACTTGTCTACGTCCTTTGCCTCAACAACAACTGCCATTCTTTCTTGCGATTCGGAAATAGCAAGTTCGGTACCGTCAAGACCGTCATATTTTTTAGGAACTTTATTAAGGTCGATTATAAGACCGTCAGCAAGCTCGCCGATAGCAACCGAAACACCGCCTGCGCCAAAGTCATTACAACGTTTAATAAGTATAGTTGCTTCTTTGTTTCTAAACAAACGTTGAAGCTTTCTTTCTTCGGGGGCATTACCCTTTTGAACTTCAGCACCGCAAGTGGTGAGAGATTCAAGGGTGTGAGATTTAGAAGAGCCAGTTGCACCGCCGCAGCCGTCGCGACCGGTTCTACCACCTAAAAGAATAATTTTATCGCCTGCTGAAGGGCATTCACGTCTTACGTTTTCAGCGGGAGCCGCAGCGATAACCGCACCGATTTCAAGACGCTTTGCAACGTAACCGGGGTGATACAATTCATCAACCTGACCTGTTGCAAGACCGATTTGGTTACCGTAAGAGGAATAACCTGCCGCAGCAGTAGTAACGATTTTACGTTGGGGAAGCTTACCCTTAATTGTGTCTTTGATCGGCTTTAAGGGGTCAGAAGCACCCGTAACACGCATTGCGGCATAAACGTAGCTTCTACCCGAAAGCGGGTCGCGAATTGCACCACCAATACAGGTAGCCGCACCACCAAAGGGTTCAATTTCGGTAGGATGGTTGTGAGTTTCGTTCTTGAAGAGTAAAAGCCAATCCTCTTCTCTGCCCTCAACCTCAACCTTAATCTTAACGGTACAAGCGTTAATTTCTTCCGACTCGTCAAGCTTATCAAGATAACCCTCTTTTTTAAGTATTTTAGCCGCAAGAGTACCAATATCCATAAGGTTTTGCGGCTTTGTTCTACCGAGAGATTCTCTTGCCGCAATATAATCCTTATAAGCACCTTCTAAAAGTTCATCTTCGAAGGTTACGTTATCGATTGTAGTATTAAAGGTAGTGTGTCTACAGTGGTCCGACCAATAAGTGTCAATCATTCTTATTTCGGTCATTGTGGGGCATCTACCCTCGCTCTTAAAGTATTCCTGACAAAATGCCGCATCGTCGGTATCCATAGCAAGAGCATAATCTTTAACGAAGTTTTCAAGACCGTTTCTATCAAGGTCTAAAAAGCCCTCGATAGTTGCTACGCTCGAAGGGATTTCATAAACTGCCTTCAAGGTTTCGGGCATATCAAGAGTTGCTTCCCTACTTTCAACGGGGTTGATAACAAACTTCTTAATTGCTTCAACTGTTTCATCGCTTGCGTCAGCATTTACAGCGTATAATTTCGCAGTGCGAACCAAAGGTCTGTCGCATTGAGAAATTAACTGAATACACTGTGCCGCAGAGTCGGCACGTTGGTCAAACTGACCGGGAAGATATTCAACCGCAAATACCTTTTCACCCTTAAAATCGAGATTTTTAAAGGCATTATCCATTTGCGGTTCGGAAAATACGGTTTGAACAGCATAACCGAAGAGCTCTTCTTCAATGCCTTCAACGTCATATCTATTTATAATACGAATGCTTTGAACGTCCTTAAGTTCAAGAAGCTCGCGCGCTTCTTTAGTGAGCGCTTGCGCCTCGTGGTCAAAGCCGTTTTTCTTTTCTACGTATATTCTATAAACCATAGCTTACTCTCCTTTCAAAAGATGCGCGAGAGCTTTTGCTCCTATATCGCGGCGGTAATAAGCATTTTCAAAACTGATTTTTGAAACCTTTTCATATGAAGCATTAATCGCATTTTGGAGGTTACCCGCAGTAGCGGTAACACCGAGAACACGGCCACCCGAGGTTAAAAGCTTACCGTCTTTAAGTTCAGCACCTGCAACGTAAACCGAATCCTTTAGGTCGTCGGGAATAGTAATTTCAAAACCTTTTGCGTACTTTTCGGGGTAACCGTTGGACGCCATAATAACGCAGCAAGCCGATTTATTCGAGAATTTAACCTCGATTTCAGCCAAACGTTCTTCGGTAACTGCCTGCATAACCTCAAGAAGGTCGCTTTCAAGAAGCGGAAGAACTACTTGTGTTTCAGGGTCACCAAAACGGCAGTTATATTCAATAACCTTAGGGCCGTTTTTGGTAATCATAAGACCGAAGTAAAGGCAACCCTTAAAGGTTCTGCCTTCATTATTCATAGCGTTTATTGTAGGAAGGAAAATATCCCTCATACAAATTTCTTTAAGGTCTTCGGTATAGCAGGGGTTGGGAGCAATAGTACCCATACCGCCTGTATTAAGACCCTCGTCGTTATCGTGTGCTCTTTTATGGTCCATAGAAGAAACCATAGGAACAACCGTTTTACCGTCAGTAAAGGCAAGTACCGAAACTTCGGGACCTTCTAAAAATTCTTCAATAACGACACAGTTGCCGCTATCGCCGAATACCTTATCGTTCATCATAGAATTAATAGCATTTTCGGCTTCTTCACGGTTTAATGCTATAATAACGCCCTTGCCGAGCGCAAGACCATCCGCCTTAATAACGGTAGGAAAGCTAACGTTATCGAGGTATTTGATAGCATCATCGCAATTTGTGAAGGTTTCATACGTCGCTGTCGGAATATTGTATTTCTTCATAAGGTTTTTAGAAAATGCCTTACTACCCTCAATTATTGCAGCCGCTTTATTTGGACCAAAGCAAGGAATACCCTTTTCCTCTAAAGCGTCAACCGCGCCAAGCACTAACGGGTCATCGGGTGCAACTACGGCATAATCAATCTTGTTATCAACTGCGAATTTTACAATACCGTCAATATCCTTAGCGCCAATATTAACACATACGGCATCATCAGCTATACCGCCGTTACCCGGAAGCGCATAGATAGTTTCAACGTTTTTATTCTTTTTAATTTGCTTTATAATAGCGTGCTCGCGTCCGCCGCCGCCTACAACTAAAATTTTCATTTAAAGCTCCTTAATATTAATGGTGGAAAAGTCGCATACCTGTAAACGACATTACCATACCGTACTTATCAGCCGCCTCAATAACAAGGTCGTCACGAATTGAACCGCCGGGTTCAGCAACGTAGGTTACGCCGCTTTTTGCAGCACGGTCAATGTTATCAGAGAACGGGAAGAAAGCGTCTGAACCAACGGTAACGCCTGTAATAGTTGCAAGATAAGCGTCCTTTTCTTCTCTTGTAAAGGGTTCGGGGCGAACCGCAAAATATTTTTGCCATACGTCATCACCCAAAACGGTATCGGCATCTCTATCAGAAAGGTAAAGGTCGATAATGTTGTTTTTATCGGGGCGACCGATACCCTCGGCAAATTGAAGCGACAATACGCGCTCACTTTGGCGAAGGTGCCATAAATCGGCTTTGTCACCTGCAAGACGTGTACAATGAATTCTTGATTGCTGACCTGCGCCAACGCCGATTGCTTGACCGTCCTTTGCAAAGCAAACCGAGTTCGATTGAGTATATTTCAAAGTGATAAGCGCAATAATCATATCGATTTTTGCATCATCGGGAAGATTCTTATTTGCAGTAACCACGTTTTCAAGAAGCTCGCGGTTAATTTTAAAGTTATTTCTTCCCTGTTGGAAGGTAATACCAAATACGTCCTTTGTTTCAATTTCAGCAGGAACGTAAGCGGGGTCGATTTTTACAATATTGTAAGCACCTTTTCTCTTGGTTTTCAAAAGTTCGAGTGCTTCAGGTGAATAAGACGGAGCAATAACACCGTCGGAAACCTCGCGCGCAATAATTTTCGCGGTGGTAAGGTCACATTCATCAGAAAGAGCAATCCAATCACCGAAAGAAGACATTCTGTCGGTGCCTCTAGCTCTTGCATAAGCGCAAGCCATAGGAGATTCGTCAAGTCCTTCGATATCGTCAACAAAGCAGGCCTTCTTCAAAGCGTCGGATAAGGGCTTACCGATTGCCGCAGCGGTCGGTGAAACGTGCTTAAAGCTTGCCGCTGTGGGAGCGCCTACTGCTTCTTTAATTTCTTTTACAAGCTGCCAAGAGTTGAAAGCATCAAGAAAATTAATATAACCCGGTCTGCCCGACAAAATTTCAATGGGAAGGTCGCTGCCGTCCTTCATGAAAATTTTAGAGGGCTTTTGATTAGGGTTACAACCGTATTTAAGTTCAAATTCCTGCATTTTGGCTACTCCTTATTTGTTTTTATTAATAATTATTTCGGTAGCTTCGCTTCCATCAAGGGGAATTTCACGAACAAAAAGCGAAACCTTGTTATCTTCGTTTAAGTTATTCCAACAAAGGTCGGCGAGTTCCTGCGCGGTGTTAGGCATTTCAATCTCTTCGGGCTCGCCGTAAAAAGAAGGAATAGGATTACCGTCACATTTATAGGTATGAATAAAATGACCGATACCGTCTTCGGGTACGTAATTATAGAAATAGCGGCTACAAGCGTTTTCTCTGCCGTTTGCACTCTTTAAAATAGAAAGCTTGTATGTAAATACGTTTCGTGGGAAGCAATAGTATAAAG
>JAZQWD010000049.1:0-6677 GCA_045632165.1 Acutalibacteraceae bacterium
CTTAACAACTTCCTTATTTACTTCGTGACCTGCCATAATGCAGTCGAACATAAGGTCGTCTTCGGTTTCGTTACCGCCTGCTTCGATCATAGCAACCAAATCAGCAGTAGAAGAAACGGGTAAGGTAAGGTCAGTCTTTGCACGCTCTGTAAGGTTGGGGTTGATAACGATTTTGCCGTCAACAAGGCCAACGTTTACGCTAGAGATAGGACCAGCCCAAGGGATGTCCGAAATAGCGATAGCGGTAGAAACACCGATAGCTGCTGCAACTTCGGGTGAGCAGTCAGGGTCAACCGACATAACGGTAGCAACAACCGAGCAATCGTTACGCATATCCTTGGGGAACAAGGGGCGGATAGGACGGTCGATGCAACGTGAAGCCAATATTGCCTTATCGGTTGCTTTACCTTCACGGCGTGTGAAGGAGCCGGGGAAACGGCCTACTGAATACATTTTTTCTTCATAGTCAACTGAAAGGGGGAAGAAATCCACACCTTCGCGGGGCTTTGCCGAAGCGGTAACGGTACAAAGTACGCGTGTGTCGCCGTAGCAAGACATAACTGCAGCGTTTGCGAGACCTGCCATCATACCTGTTTCAATTTTTAAGGGGCGGCCTGCGAGTTCGGTTTCATAAACCTTAAAATTTTCAAACATTTCTAAAATCTCCTTTTTAAATTATTTTGTGAGATTTTCGGTTAGCAATAAGTCCAATACATAAAGCTTGTCTATATACTCGACTTACCGCTAAAGCGCGAAAATCTCTTGCTTTTAAAACTGCAACAAGGCAGACCGAAAAAATACGGTCTGCCTCTGGGATGCCAAAATTACTTACGAAGACCGAGCTTCTTAACGATTGCACGGTATCTTTCGATATCCTTCTTTTGAAGGTATGCAAGAAGGTTTCTTCTGTGACCTACCATCTTAAGAAGACCGCGATAAGAATGCTTATCCTTGGGGTGATCCTTAAGGTGTGCGTTGAGTTCGTTGATTCTTGTGGTAAGAAGAGCAATTTGAACTTCAGGCGAACCTGTATCACCTTCGTGGATAGCGTAATCAGCTAAAATCTGATTCTTTAATTCCTTTGTCATCTCATTTTCACTCCTTTTTAAATTTCAATCCGTAAACCAAGCGAAAGGCCAAAGAGTGTTCCCTTTCGGGCAGACGCCAAGCGCGTAGTACACGGTCGCCAAAAGATTATATCACAAACGCTTCAAAAAGTAAAGAACTTTTTTATTTGATAATTGTTGCAAATCACAACTCCTGCAAATTGGGGTTTAACGGTGAGATGAATTTACATTGAAACCGCGCGTAGGGGCAGGTGAGATTCCCCTAATAGGGGAAATGTCGCAAAGCGACAAAGGGGTAATGGCGAAGCCGTAACCTCGACTGCCCGTTAAAATTCTACCATATTCGCGGACAGTCCGGGAGGCCTGTCCCTACGGTGTGCAACCAATCCCACCTCCCCGATAAACTATAATTCATTTAAGGATTGTTAAAAAGATAACATACTTTATTATGGTGAATTACTTGCAAAATCGAGTATTTTATAGTAAAATAATTATATCTATCTTAAAATTAGGGGGAACCCAAATGCAAAGACGAGAAAAAATATTAAGTGCGAAGGGTAAGTCTCTTATGGGCACGTTTTTGCCTCATTACAAAAACACGGCAGAGCTTGAAACGGTAGTAATGCCGCCTGTAAGTGAGGTTATACTTCCCTTTTCACAGCATATAGGCGCACCCGCAAAGCCGGTTGTTGAAGAAGGACAGCAGGTTTTTGTCGGCACACTTTTAGCCGAAGCGGGCGGTTTTGTAAGCGCACCCGTTCATTCAAGTGTTTCGGGTACGGTTAAAAAAATTAATCCCGATAATATTGTTATCACTTCTGACGGTAATATGACACCCGACGAAAATTTAAAGCCCTTTGAGGTTAAAACCCCTGCCGATTTGGCCGAAGCCGCAGGACAATGCGGTCTTGTTGGTCTTGGCGGTGCCGGCTTTCCTACAAAGGTTAAGCTTTCGATAAAAGAAGGCACAGTTATAGACACACTTGTTATCAATGCCGCCGAGTGTGAGCCCTACATAACAAGCGACTACCGCGAATGTATGGAAAATTACGACGACGTTATTAACGGTATTTACCTTATTAAAGACGTATTGAACATTCCCAACGCAATCATTTGTGTTGAGTCTAACAAGGAAGCGGCTATTAAAAAGCTTTATGAAATTGCCACCGATGCACGCGATGACGATGACAGCGTAAAACTTATGCGTTTGCCTTCAAAATATCCACAAGGCGCTGAAAAGGTACTTATTTATTCTGCAACAGGCAGAAAAGTGCCCGTAGGCAAATTGCCTAGTGACGTTGGTTGTATTGTAATGAACATTACAAGTATTGCAACCCTTTACCGTTTTATAAAAACGGGTATGCCCTTGGTTCAAAAGCGTATTACGGTTGATGGCACCGCCGTTAAAGAACCTAAAAACATTATAGCTCCAATCGGTACACCTATTAAGGATATTTTAGATTTTGTTGGTGTAGATGAAGATTATGCCGAAATTATTATGGGCGGTCCGATGATGGGTGTTGATATTGTTTCGGCTGACGTACCGCTTGAAAAACGCAATAATGCAATTACTGTTATGCTTGACAGTGTGCCTGCAGTTTCTACCGCGTGTATACGTTGCGGTCGTTGCGCCAACACCTGCCCCATGTCACTTTACCCCGCTAAGGTTGATTCGGCAGTTAGCTTTAAACGTTATGACACTTTAAATTCACTTAACGTTAATTATTGTATGGAATGTGGTTGCTGTTCTTACGTTTGCCCCGCAAAGCGACCGCTTACACAAACAATGCGTGTGGCAAAAGCAATTTTAAGGAGGGAAAAATAAAATGAGTAAAATTTTAAACGTTGCTTCTTCCCCTCATCTTCGCCACCCCGACACAACTCAGGGTATTATGCTTGACGTTATAATTGCACTTTTGCCTGCTGCAGTTTTTGGCTGTGTAATTTTCGGTTGGCGTTCTGCCGCAGTTTTGGCAGTTACCACCGCTTCTGCTATACTTTTTGAATTCTTATGGAATTTAATTTTCAAAAAACCGCAAACCGTAGGCGACCTTTCGGCTATTGTAACAGGTCTTATTTTAGGTATGAATCTACCTTCAACCATTCCGTTTTGGATGGCAATTATAGGCAGCTTTATTGCAATTATTATTGTAAAGCAATTTTTTGGCGGCATTGGTCACAACTTTGCCAACCCCGCAATAACGGCACGTATTGCTTTGATGGTTTCATTCCCCGCAGCGATGACAAAGTACGTTACTCCGCTTGCAGTTGATACCGTTACAAGCGCAACACCCTTGGCAGCTATATACGGTGATGCCGCCTCTACCACAACCCTTAAAGAAGCGTTTTTCGGTCTTCAAAGCGGTTGTATTGGTGAAACCTCGGCCTTCTTACTTATTGTCGGCGGTCTTTATCTTGTAATACGTAAGGTTATTAACCCAATTATCCCCGCTTGCTTTATAGGTACTGTTGCTTTGGCTTCGCTTTTTGCAGGTCAAAATATGGGACTAGCAGTTTTCGGCGGTGGCTTAATGCTTGGCTCAATTTTTATGGCGACCGACTATACCACCTCCCCCACCACAAATTGGGGCAAGGTTATTTTCGGCATTGGTTGCGGTCTTATAACCTTTGTGATACGCCAATTTGCCTCATTACCCGAAGGTGTTTCATATTCAATCTTGCTTATGAACATATTAGTTCCTTATATCAACCGCCTTACCGAACGTAAGCCATTTGGCTTTATAAAAGTAAAGGAGGGTAAATAATTATGAAGGATTTTTTCAGCAAAATTGCTTCTTTTTTCAAAAACGAAAAAAATTTAATTATAAAACCCACCGTTGTACTTTTATGTATATGTATAATTATTCCTTTAGCGCTTGCAATAACTAATAAGGTAACGGTTGACCGCATTGCAAAGCTAGAGCAAAAAAACGCTACCGAAGCAATGGCAAAGCTTGTAAAAGCTGATAAGTTTAGTGAAAAAACCAGCAAAGAAAATAATACGACGTATTTTGAAGCTGTACGCGACGGTAACGTTACCGCATTCATATTTACAACCACTGCAAAGGGTTACGGCGGTGACGTAAAGGTTATGACAGCTATTGCGCCCGACGGCAAAATTATTAATCTTGCTATTTTAGACGTTTCAAACGAAACCCCCGGTCTTGGTCAAAACGTTACAAAGCCGGATTTTTATTCTCAGTTTAAAGGCAAAAACGAAAAGCTTAAAATCAACGACATTGACACCGTTACAAGTGCTACGTTTTCTTCAAAGGCGGTATTAAATGCTGTTAATGAAGCTTTAGATATATTTAAAAAGCTTGCCTCTACACCTGTGACTATGCCCGAATTGGAAAATAATGAATTAGGCATTGGTATGGAAGTTGGAGCATTAGAAGGAGGTGCCGCGTATGAAGAATAATAAATATTTAAGTGCCTTTACAAACGGTCTTGTAAAGGAAAACCCCGTACTTCGTTTAGTGCTTGGCACCTGTCCCACACTTGCGGTTACCACCGCCGCCATTAACGGCATTGGTATGGGTGTTGCGGCAACCATCGTGCTTATTTGCTCGAATATTGTTATTTCACTTTTGCGTAATATAATTCCAGATAAAGTACGAATTCCTGCATATATCACCATTATTGCGGGCTTCGTTTCGGTTGTTCAAATGCTTGTTAAAGCATTTCTACCCGCTATCGACCAATCGCTCGGTATTTATCTACCCCTTATCGTTGTTAACTGCATTATTTTAGGCCGTGCCGAAATGTTCGCTTCTAAAAACGCACCAATCCTTTCCGCACTTGACGGTTTAGGAATGGGCATTGGCTTTACCGCAGTTTTAACACTTATGGGTGCAATTCGTGAGCTTTTCGGCGCGGGTATGCTTTTCAACCTCCCCATCACTGCCGAATTCATTGAACCTATGGTTATTTTCTTGCTTCCCCCCGGCGGCTTCTTCGTATTCGGTATATTGGTTGCCGCTTCAAACGCACTTGCTAAAAAAGCAGGTAAAAAGCCGGTTGAACATTTGGGTTGCGGAAATTGTCCCTCAAGAAGTTTTTGTGAAAGGCAGGAATGTGTAAATGAATAAGGTTACCATTGCTTCTATATTATTGGCGGGCATCTTAACCAATAATATGGTGCTTTCAAAGTTCTTGGGTATTTGCCCGTTTTTGGGTGTTTCCAAAAAGACCGACACCGCACTTTCAATGAGTATTGCCGTAACCTTGGTTATGGTTATTGCAACCGCGGTTACCCACCCCTTATACACCTATGTTTTATATCCTAAATATACCTATCTTGAAACTATAGTTTTCATTTTGGTTATTGCCGCTATCGTTCAGCTTTTGGAAATAGTTTTAAAGAAGTTTTTACCCCCGATTTATAAATCGCTTGGTATTTATCTTCCACTTATCACCACAAACTGCGCGGTTTTGGGTATAACTATGCTCAACATTACCGACGAGCTTAATTTTGTTCAGTCACTCTTTAACGCACTTGCCGCAGGGCTTGGTTTTATGTTGGCGATGCTTCTATTTTCGGGCGTTCGCGAACGACTTGAAACCGCTGATATTCCCGAATTTTTGAGGGGACTTCCAATAACCCTAGTTTCGGCGGCTATCGTTGCATTGTCCTTCCTCGGCTTTGCAGGAATAGGGGGTTAAGCTATGGAAATTTTAATTCCCGTTGTAATTATTGCAGTTATTGGTCTTATTGCAGGTCTTGGCCTATCATTTGCTTCAAAATATATGGCGGTACCCGTTGATGAAACCGAAGCAAAAATCCGCGAGGTGCTTCCCGGTGCAAACTGCGGTGCTTGCGGTTTTTCGGGTTGTGACGGCTACGCTGCAGCACTCGCAAAAGGTGAAGCAGAGCCAAACCTTTGCTCAGCAGGTGGAGATACCACCGCAAAGGCAATTGGTGAAATTTTAAACTTAGAGGTTTCAAGCAATCCGAAGGTTGCGCTTATATCCTGCAACAATAGTTGCGAAAAAACCACGCGTGCCTTTGCTTACGAAGGGCTTCAAAGCTGTACCGCTGCCGCACTTTTACAAGGCGGTCCGCTTGATTGTAAATACGGCTGTATCGGTCTTTTAGACTGTGTTAAAGCGTGTCCGTTCGGCGCTATCGTTGTTAATGACAATCATCCTACCGTTTGCAAGGATTTGTGCGTAGGTTGCGGTGTATGCGTTAATACCTGCCCCAAAGGTATTATTATGCTAGTACCTAAAGACTATGAAACAGCCGTACTTTGCAATAACAAGGAAAAAGGCGCATCCGTTGTAAAAGCGTGTAAGAGCAGTTGTATTGCTTGTACCATGTGCGAACGCGCTTGTGAAAAAGGTGCAATTAAGGTAATCGACAATCTTGCACAAATTGATTATTCACTTTGTGACGGCTGTGGCAAATGCAAAGAGGTTTGCAAACGAAAAGTTATTATTTAAAAGAATATCCCCCGATTTTCGGGGGATAATTGTATTATCCCATTAAAAAGCGAGGCATATATTTTGAGAAAATGCGGAATTTTAATGCCAATTTTTTCATTGGCATCCAATGGCGGTATTGGCACTTTTGGTAGCGAAGCATACCGTTTTGTTGATTTTTTAAAG
>JAZQWD010000050.1:0-19029 GCA_045632165.1 Acutalibacteraceae bacterium
CGAGTTTAGGAGCGAATAAAATATCACTAAAACCGAAAGGTTTTAATAACACTTTGCCGATAGGCAAAATAACACTGTGAGACCTGTCTCACAATATCACTATTAAAATATTTTTTGAGACAGTAAAACGGATGTGCAGAAATTCTACACATCCGTTTAATATTTGTCTTATACCGTAACAAGCAGGACATTTAGGCGCCCAAATGTCACTTGTTAGGAGAACCTAAAACCCTTTTCTAAACAAATATCATCTATTCGATAAATTGGAATTTACAGAACCATTACCAAAGTTCCGATTCCAATGAGAATACATCCAATCAGAGATTTATATGTAAATTGTTCGTGTAAGAACACAAATGCTAAAACTAATGTTATTACAACACTTAATTTATCAATCGGAACAACTTTTGATGCTTCGCCCATCTGCAAAGCCTTGTAATAACATAGCCACGATGCACCGGTTGCAAGTCCTGATAGAATAAGAAAAATCCAACTTTTTGAGTCAATTTCCGATAAACCTTTTTGAGCATTAGTAAGGAACACCATCCCCCACGCCATAACCACAACAACTACGGTTCTGATAGCCGTTGCAAGATTTGAGTTTACCCCATCTATACCAACCTTCGCCAGTATAGAGGTAAGTGCTGCAAATATTGCAGATAGTAATGCAAAAGCAAACCACATACAATATTACCTCCATAAATTCTTATTTATCTATTAGTTGTATTATAGCACAACTTGACTGACAAAGAAAGAGAATATTGTAAACGCCCTTAGTTTTTTAAAAAACTAAGGGCGTCTTCGTGTCTTGTTGTACTGTCCTTCAGAGTACAACGCCTAAGCCGTCTTTTTTATTACTTTTCAAAGCAATGTTCCATATATGCTTTTCGGAATTGTTCGGGGTAATATTTTTTAAACCACGCACAACGCAAGGCATTAGTAACATAAAATACCGCGTGGGCTTTTGGGAACATATAATGTACCTTAGCACAATAATCAAAATACCAATCACCCAAGGGTTTTGAAATTTCTTCAAATAGTTCAATATTTTCACTACTGATTTTATTTTTTGCAATTAATCCCTTACGCGTGGCTTCACTCATTTTATACGCATCGGATTTTTCAACACCGATACTCATTAAATCGTTCATAATATCATCGCGAACGGTGGGTATTTTAGAAATTGGAATACCGTTTTTAATAAGCTGTTCACCGTTATCAATCCACACGTTAGTGCCGTGTGCAAAGCCGCTCACCTTAACAAGGTCACTAAAGCTTTGTGGATTTATTTTTAATAACATTTCACGCACAATTTCATATTCGTAATCACTAAGTCCCGTTGTGTCGCCCAAATTAAAGAAGCTATAAATTTGGGGGTCCTTAATATTAACCTCGCTGGGTGAAACGCCCGTTTCTTTATAAAGTACCTCCAAAAAGTCAAGCGCAGCATTTCCCAATATATTAATTTTCAAAATAGTATCGTGCAGGTTGTGAAAATCAAAGTGAGTAATATCATACGACGCTGAATATTTATTAAGCGGAGTAAAATCTTCAAATTCCATATTTTGGGGAATTATCATTATTCCGCTGGGGTAAATACCTTCGTGACTTTTCACGCCTATAAGGTTTTTGATAATTTCTCTTCTGCGTTCAGGGGCAAAACGCGTATCCGTTTTACCTTCGTATTCAATTACCATAACCTCAGCAGTTCGTTCAAAATAGGTTGATAGAATACCCGGCAACGCGATTTTGTCTTTACCGAAACGCTCGGCAACATATTCCATAGCCAAGCTTCTGGCTTTTGATGATATTGTTATATGAAAATCAGGCATTTTATCACCCTTTAACCCCATAAAGGTTTCAAACGGTATATCATGACCGTCGGTATTAAGGGGTGCACCGCAACCAGGGCATACCTTATCAGGCAAATCTAAACCGTCCTTTGCTGAATCGCTTTGCTCGAAATATTTACACTTCGCGCAATAATAATGCGGAGGTAATGGGTTAATATCGGTTATGCCAAGCAAAAATGCAGTTAAGGATGAACCCGCCATACCGCGCGCGCCACACAAATGCCCGTTATCTTTAACAAATTTTGCTATTCTATGAGCAGTAAGATATTCAGAAGAAAAATTATTTTTCTTAATAAAATCAAGTTCGGTATTAAGACGTTCAAAAACCGTTTCGTGCACAAATGCGCCGTATTTTTCACAAGCACCGTCGTAGCATAAACTTTCCAGTTCTTCATCAGCTTTTTCGTATTGAACACCGTAATAACCTTTAATAAGACTTACGTTTTCGTTCAAGTCGGCAATTATTTGAGGATTACTGATAACAACCGCTTTTGCCGTTTCCACGCCTAAGTATGAGAATTCGTTAAGCATTTCTTCGGTTTTGCGAAGGTACAGTTTATTATCTATATCACTTTTACATCCTCTTGAAACACGTACAATATCACAGCAAATGCCATCGTCTTTTTCTAAATAATGCGGATTATTTGAAGCGACCACAAGCACACCTAACGCTTCCCCAAGCTCGGCAATCTTTTTGTTTATTTCTTTGTCTTTTTCGTTTCTTGCGGGGAAAATTTCAAAATAATCATAAAATGCCGCGATACGTTCTAATGCTTCACCACTTTTGCCAAGAGAAATTTGATAAAACAAATCACCGTCATACCCGCCGGAGCCGACAAGCAAATTTTTACGATTTTGCTTTAAAACGTCCAAATCAATTAATTCACAATCACCGTCATCATATAGCGATGAAATAACCTTATAAAGTTCTTTTATTCCAGCTTGATTTTTAGCAAGTAAAGTAAGCTTTAACCCATACGTACCATCATCAGATTCATAAAAAACCTCTGCACCGTAGATGATTTTAAGATTTGTTTTTTTACGGTAATCAATTTGGGCAATATTTGTAAAATCCTGTACGTTATTAAGGTTTGTAAAAGCTACTGCCGATAAACCGTATTCTTCAGCTTTTTCAAATATTTCGTTAACTCCTATAACCGAAATATCATTACTTAATTTTGTATGTAAATGCAGTTCTGCTCTGTTTTTATTCATTTTTAATCCCCCACGTAAAATTCTTCTAATGTATCAAGGCAAATACAACCCAACGGATTACCAAATACCGCACCGCAATCAATAGCAAAGTGGTTATTGCCTTTCCAAATTTTTCCTGCACTTTTGGGGTCTATAAAGCCCGTCGGGGTGTGACCTGTAATTATATACTTGTCCTCAAAATATTGCTTTTCATATTCCGGCTCGCCCGCAATGAATTCTTGCGGTAAAAGCTTATCAAATTGGAGCATTCTTTCCTTTACGGGTACGGTGTGCGACATAAAAAAACTTCTGCCGTTAACGGTTATTTCGTCATAAATAAGAAAAGCATTCATAAAGTTTAAAATTTTCTTTTGCTCGTCGGGTGGCAAAATCACAAAAGCTTCATAAGTCGGCTTACCCCCGTCAATACGCCAAAAACCATAAGCCGAACGCGCGCTTTGATATTCTTCATCATTTTCGGGCATACAAAGCATTTTTAATAAGCGACCGGCGGTATAATCGTGGTTTCCTTGAATTACAACAACGTTGCGCCTTGATATAATATCCTGCAAGAGCTTAACCCCGTCTGCACCTCGGTCAACAATATCACCCAAAATATAAAGGGTGTCGTTATCACTAAAATTGATTTTTTCAAGCATTTTAATGTATTTATCATAACAACCGTGCAAATCACTCATAGCATAAATCATAAATTTTAACCTCCGCATTATCTTTGTATATATAATAACACAATCAATGCACCAAATTTGGCGCATTAGCAAAAGAATTATATAAATTATATTACATTTTTATTGTATTTTCAACTGTGTGACAAATTTGGGACATAATATAGTCTATATTAATAATTGTAAAAAATTTAAAATATGGTATAATAATTTTATAATATCATATTAAGTAAAGGTGATTTTATGTTTTATTTTTCAAAATCTAAATACTGTCTTGCTTGGCAGTGCCCGAAATTATTATGGTTATCAAAATTTAAACCCGAATTAAAACCCGAAGACCCATCTTTACAAGCGCGCTTTGACGCGGGCAACGTTATTGGCGATATGGCAATGGGGCTTTTCGGTGATTATACCGAAGTTACCGCCTTTAAGGATGATGGCTCGCTCGACCTTAACAAAATGCAATCGCTCACTAAAGAATGTATTGCAAATGGTGTTGAAAACATTTGTGAAGCATCTTTTAACCACAATGGGCTTTACTGTGCGGTAGATATTTTACATAAAGAAAACGGCGGTTACGCTATTTATGAGGTTAAAAGTTCAACCCACGCTTCACATATTTACGCGGTTGATATTTCATACCAAAAATATGTTTTACAGCAGTGCGGTGTTAACGTTACAGGCACTTATCTTATTTGTATTAACCCCGACTATGTACGCGGTCAAGAACTTGATATAAACAAATTCTTCCAAATTATAGATTTGTCAAACGAGGTTAAAAACGAATTTCAAAACGTGCCGTCGCTTCTTAAAAAAGCCGAGCAAATTTATGCCATGAAAGATGAACCAAAGGTTGATATTGGTCTTTGCTGTCGTGACCCGTATGAATGTCCGTTTTGGGGTTATTGCACCAAGCATTTGCCGACCCCTAACGTTTTCGACCTTTATAGAATGAACTTTAAAAACGGCATAAAGCATTATTATAACGGCGAAATCGCTTATAACGATTTGCTTTTTAACGGCAGTATTACTAACCCAAATCAACTGCGCCAAATGTTACATAATCTAACCGAACAACCTGCCGATATCGACAAAGACGGTATACGTGATTTTCTCCAGACCCTTTCTTACCCAATATATTTCCTCGATTTTGAAACAATGCAACCCGTTGTGCCCGAATTTGAAGGCACAAAGCCGTATGCACAAATCCCTTTCCAATATTCGCTTCATTATATCGAATATGAAGGCGGTCCGCTTTTGCATAAGGAATTTTTGGCAGAATCGGGCACTAATCCCTTGCGTGCCATTGCCGAGCGCTTATGTGAGGACATACCCAAAAACGTTTGCGTAACGGCTTATAACAAGGCATTTGAATGTACCCGCCTTGCGGAATTAGCGGAATATTTCCCCGACCTTAGCGACCACCTACTTAATATTAAAGACAATATTAAGGATTTGTTAGTACCTTTCCAAAGCGGATATTATTATAACAAGGCAATGGGCGGCAGTTTTTCAATTAAAAGTGTTTTACCTGCCCTTTTCCCCGATGACCCCGCGCTTGATTATCATAATCTTGAGCAAATCCATAACGGTGGCGAAGCGATGAGCATCTTCCCAAAAATTAAGGATATGCCACCCGAAGAGCAAGCCACCACTCGACACAACCTGCTTAAATATTGCGAGCTCGACACCTACGCAATGGTTAAGGTATGGGAAAAATTAAAGGAAGCGGTAGGAGAAAAATAATGGAATTTAATAAAAAAATAGCAACGGATTTTTGGGCTAACGGAACTCATAAATACGAATGCGACTTTATTGATGAAATTAGCAGAAACGATATCAAAGAATCTATTCGCCGCGCTTTTAGAGATTTAACCGTAAGAACTATGACAAAAAAGCACAACACGGCTCCTATATCATTGGATATACTTGCCGAACGCACTTTTGAGGGTGAAAACAATTTATTAATACGATTTGAATCCTTGATTAAAGAAACCCAACATACAAAAGAGAATTTTGATATATGGCACAAGGACACTTGCGACTATGTTGTTGACTTTTTAAGGGAATATTATGATGATAAATCTTGCACTATTGGAAAAGCGCAGAAAATAGTAAATATGAGTTTTAAAAATTTATATGCTGTTTGCTGTTCTAAAAATATTGAACATAAATATTACAATCAATTTCAATACTGCCACGTCCCACTAGATTCTTTCATTTTAGAATGGTTTTATAGGAACTGTTCAACAAAAGAAAACAAAATTTTAAAAAGTTACATTCCTTCGTGGAGCGCCATTAACACATACGGTGATGAAAACTTATTAAAAGATAAAAAAACTTATACATATTTTTATTTTCAAAAAGTATTTCGCGATAATATTAAGGGTTGTACACCCTTACAGGCGGAATTTATCATTTGGAACGAAATTAAATTAACACTTGTTGCAGAAGATTTCTATTTCACCTATAATGAAAACTTGTCAAATGCTAAAAAGGAAGAATTTAAACGCAAATCCATAAATGATAAAATTTCAGAAATTAAGAATTGTTTAATTAAACAAGGAAGTTAACTTATGCAAAAAAAGAAATTTGAAACACCGGATGAATATGTGTCTGATTTGAAAAAAGCAATAAAAAAGCTTGCGGATAATGAAAACTGGTGTTCAGAAGAACTATTAAAACTAAAATCTTTAATATATCCCGTTAATGCCCATATCTCTTTCTTAATGGGTGAAAAATTCCTTAATATGTTTAATTTACCAACCGATAGTTTTATATATAAAAATATGTACGACAACGGATTTGATATTGCTTTAGAATATAATAACGATATATACATAGCAGAAATCAAAGGAAATATACCTTGCGGAAAAGACGGTAATTATTATGGTGCCAAGCAACAAGAAGGTATAGAAAAAGATATAAATTACCTTTTACATGGTAAAACAAAGCAAGAACGCCATAATATTAAGAATTTGCAAGAATTGATTGATAACGGCGATATCTACAGGTCTTTAATTCTTCTCTCAAATAACAAAAATGCATTTATGAAACTACAAGAAAAAAGAAATGATATTAACTTCAATATATATAACGATACAAAAAGGTTAGAAAAAGACGTCATAAATATAATTTTTTTAGATTTATAAAGCACGGTCTACTTCTTAAATGGGAAGCGGCTTGTACTTTAAGTCTTATTCAACTGTCACATCATCAAAAAAAACGTAAATATCATTTTATCACAGCTAGTTTTTTAAACCTAACTAAATCATATCAATCACCCCACCGATTAAATCGGTGGGGTGGTTTGTTATTTATATTGAAATTCGATGTTTATATCCAACTCATCCTCTAAAGCATGCAGCTTATCGGCGTCTTCAATCGTAAACTCATTAGCCGCAATACTATAAGTTAAATCTATATCATCTCCCCAAGCTCCATATCGGCTTGCAGTTTGTTCCCTGATATTGTTCTTAAGCGCATTAACGTCGTGGTAACACTTTGACTCTAACATTTCTACATTACCCGCCTCGTCTACAAACATAGCATCGGGGCGCTGCGCGCCTTTTGTATTGCGTGGGCACTCAACAAAATCACCGTTTTCATCTTTAACTACAAGCCCTGTTTCAAGGTCGGTTAAAATTGAACGTTGCCCCTCCATATAAGGGTGTCGTGCAAGGTCTACAAGCTCGGTTTGCATATAATCGCGAAGGCCGGGCTTTGTGTCAAGCGCTTCTATCATCTCATCCGACATACCAAGGTTTTCTTTATAATGCACCTTCCAATCAAGTTCTTCGACATCTAAACCCTCAACCTCAACATCGGCTGTATCCTGTGCTTCGGTTTCCTCAAATTCAAGATCGTCATCTTCATATACGTCGTCCATATAATCAAATTCCATATATGCTCCCCCTATTTAAATATTCTTCTGAAGCTCTGCCCAAATCTTTTCGCCGTTTTGTATTAGGTTATCAACCTTTAACACGTCGGGGTGTTGGCGATTAAATTCCCTTACAAACTGAACCACCGCGCAATAACGTGTTGCAGAATTTGTCTTTGCTTCACAATAAACGTCGGCTAAAATACGGGTTAATAGGTCTGATATCTTTTTAGAATCCTCATCCTCGGCTGAATTCTTTTCGATTAGTTTTTCCAATGTATAGCCGAATTTTTGGCAAAGCATTGATGCTATTTGACGTGCCGCAATCTTATCGGCGTGGGCGCACTTGCCTGCCGCTGGGCAAACGTCACATTCCCTAAAGGTTTCTATAGTAAGGCGCGGGTTACCTTCAAGATAATCGTTTTTACGTTCATATTTATCACCTAAACGGAAAATATCAATAACGTTTGGACAATGGAAATACCTTGCTTTAGGCATACCCTCGGTTACAAAGCAGCCGTCACCCGTTTCTAAAAGATAGAGGTTATTGAGCGCGGTTTCATCCATATTAAGGTATTTTGCATAATCACCAATACCGCCCGATAACGAAGAACCTAGGAAAACCTTTGTACAACAGCTGTTAACAATTTCGCGTGGTATATTGTCACTGCTTTGGTCACAAATAATAAGCGATACACCCTGGCTTCTTAATTCCAAAAGCATATTACTAAAATCGCGCGAGAATGAATAAGGGCGTCCGTCACTATCGGTAACAGGTTGTAAAAGATTATGAGATTCATCAAGTATGATAGCAAGCTTTAAATCTTCTGAATGCTTACCGCGAAGTCGTAAATAAGCGCTAATGCCAATAAGTATGAGAGAAGCAAACATTTGCTTGGCTTCTAAGGTTGTAAGGTTGTTAAGCTGAATTAAATTAAAACCGTTTAAAAGTTCCTCGATGGGAATCGTTTTGCAGCTGTCATACACACCTCTGTTTTGATTAAAAAGGGTATTTAGGCGAACCTCACCCGCGGTTTTAACGTCTGAACGGGTGCGAGCTGAATATCCCGTTTCGTTAAGCAAGCGTGTGTATTCCTGCATAAATTCAGACATACCAAACGGAGTTACACCAACGTCTTTAATAGTAGATGAATCGGTAAAGCCGTTTTTAGCGAAGCAACGGTTAAGCGTTTTTGAAAACAGTTCTTCAAGCGGTCCGTCAAGCTTAAAGCACACACGTAAGGTTTGTAAAAGTGATGCGCGCATTTCACCTAACGTAATATCACCCTGCAAGGCGAAGGGGTTATAAACGAAAGCCCCCTCCTCTGCCTTCCAGGTGCGAAGCTCGGGTATTGCTTTACGCAAATGATGAAATTCTTCCTTTGCGGATTCGATAATTAAGGTTGGTATATTGTTATTATGAAGCTGTTTTACAAGGAAAAATAATTCGTTACCCTTACCCGAACCGGGCGCACCGCCGATAAAAACGTGCTTTGTAAGCTTTTTAAGGGGAATTTCCTGCGGTAAATCGGTTTCAGAGCTACCAAGCCGAATGGTTGGCTTATCGCATTTCTTATAAACGTGAGGTATACCGAAAATGGTATCCTTATTAAGCTTTATTCCATACTGACCTGCCGAGTAAGAAAGATTGCCCAAAACGTCAAGCTCATTCTTTAAATAAACGTTATGCAAGGGCTTAAGTACAGGCGCCGCTGTACTGTATCTTTCAAAAGCCGAAAACAGCTTACTGTTTACCTCAGTTTTCTTGACCGACAATGCTGCTAAACCCGAATACGTATATAAGGTTTCAGAAATAAGAAATGCCAAATGCTTTTCATCACCGAAAACACAGCCAATCGCATCAAACAAAACATTAGAATTAAGCATTTTTTGACAAATGCCGTCACCCCAATCATTTATGCGATGTAAATGTGTAGCGGTACCAATGGGCAAGCTTTTTGCTCGTCTTATAAAAAACGATACTCCGCAACCGTTTGGCAACGAGGAAAGGCATTGAAAAAGTGCTTCACAGCGGGCGGGTTCGGTTTCGATAACCATAGGCAAAAGGCGTTCTTCGGGCGAAGCACCGTCACGAACGGCAAAGCGACGCTCTACCGATCGGTGCAATAATGTACCTGTTTCTACTACTTTGGGCGGGTCTTCCTCTGCATAAAGAAAGCCGTTTAGCGAAAGTAAGTTTTTAACCTGCTGTACGCGTAAAGTGTTTTCAAACCCCATATAGCAACAGGTTTCACCCTCGTGACGGACAAAGCGCATTTCTGCACACTCTCCCACGTCTAAACGCGCCGCCATTTCTGATATTGGGGAGGTTATAGGATTTGTGGTGCGGGGCACCGGTACTGCTGTGACGCGTAAGTATAACATATTAAATACCTCCTGAAGTTAGTCCTAACTGGTTAACTGCCGAAATAAGCTGTGAAGATCCCGCTCTTGACCAAATACCTGATAATCCTTGGCAAAAATTTTGCAACTCGTTAGAGGTTACACCGGGATTTGCCTGCACGTATGCTTTAATAACGGTTGCCACCTCGGCAGGTAGGGGTGAAACACCAAAGTTTGTAATAATTGCATCTACCAAAGCACGTTTAATTGAAATGTTGAGCTCGTATGCGGCATTACTGTCTGCAATAATGCTGTCAATATTTTCAACCCTGATAGAAACCTCGCAGGTGTTTACACGACACCAAGATAAAACCTTTTCAGTCTCGCTAGTAGCTATATCAGACAACGATAAAGCAAGAAAATCAACCGAATTTAAAATATTAGCAGGAGATTGGTTATGCATCATTTCGGGAATTTCGCGTGTTAAGGCCTTAAGTAATTCCTTTTTAAGTACCGCTGCCGCAAGCTCTTGCGGTGAAATTACGATACCCTGTGCAAAATCATAAGCCAAGCCCTCGGGGTCTTTTGCGGAAATAGACGCTGTAACCGATGCGCTAAACTTTACAATAGACTTTTTACCGTCCATAAAGGTTATTGGAACGGGTGTTATAGGAATATTTATAGACGGAACACGGTATTCGCCGCAATCAACCACAATAGCATACGCTTCGTGAGGGGTGGGTAAAAAGCAATCAAGCAGTCTAACAGGGGTGTTCATACGGCTACCGTTTACAAAGCCCTCTTTAAATTCACCGTCTATAATAGTAAAAATCTTTTTGCGAAAGCCGTCCTGCTCGCCAAGGTCAAAAAGTACACGGCGACCGTCACGGCACAACTGAAACCTTTGTGCGGATACCATTCCGCTTGTGTATAATGGTATTTGGGAATATAACAATGGCATAATACATCCTCCTTTAATTAGCTATAAGCGTCTTTAATTCATCGTATCTGTCTAACTCCGGTCCTAGATCAGTTACATATTTAGCAAAATCGGGATTTTTATTTTTCTTCATTTCTTTTGCGGTTTCAAACGCTTTTTTTAAATATTCTTTTAAACGCATAAACTCATCTATATTAGCGCGACGGCGTTTCTCATTCTTGATTTCCTGCTTAACCCCGTTTACAGTTTTCTGAAAATTATCGCAAAATTTGTTGTTTTTAAGGCATTCACCGTTATATGCTATTAAAAAGGTTTGGTCATCAGATGTTGCTGTTTGCTCAAAAATTTCATTCAAATCTTTAATATTAATAGCAGAATTAGAAAGTAACTTTTCAAGTGTCAAGGGTAAAGCGCCTTCACAACCGTCGGTAAACATAAAACAAGCAGCGGCGGGTTTATCAAAGCGCGCCTTTCTTGCACAACGCAAAACCGAATCACGATTTAATGCCAAGCTTGTAGAAAACTTACCAACACAGTTTTTATCCTGCGCCAAGCCCTCAAACAAGCTGCCATCCTTTTTAATAGCGTAAATTTCACCGTCACCCACTTGATAAAACTCGGTATAATCTTCACCAATAACGGCAACCAGTAAGGTCGCACCGTATATTTCGGTAAGCTTTATACCTTTCACCTTTTCTTCTTCATAATCAAAAAGCGGGCGGTGCGCCAAATGCTTTTTAACCATATTGTCATAGGTGTCTTTTACGGCGGAAATAGGGTCGGCGCAACTGTCATCGGCAAATACTTTAGCCGCGGCGGCACAGGCAAAACGCGCGCCCAAACCCGCTCTTGTATATTTTTCATCGCCATGGCCGTCTGCACAAATAATTAACAAACGGCCGTTTTTAAGCAATGCTTGATAGCGGTCTTCACAAAAGCGGTGAGATAAACCCGTTTTTTGTAAAATTTGTATTGTATAGGTCATTATACTTCACCCATAAGACGGCGCAACTCAGCGGCAACGTCCGCATCGCTAAGCAAATCGACACTATGTTCACCCTGCTTTTCACGTTCCATAACTTCCTCAGCTACGGAATTAAGCATTTGTGTGCCTTCAGAATCGTTAATATGTGTACCGTCAGGGAATATAACGGTTGACTTAAGAATAAAGCTATCAAGGTATTCAAGCTTATCCGAATCAAGCGCAATTACGTTTTCGGCATGACCGTTTGCAAGAGCAATAGCAGTATCCTTATGGGCTTCATCATCACCGATGTAGCAAACGATAATACGTGCGTATTCTTTATAGAAATGGTTGCTCGCAAGCATACGGCGTGCTTCTTCACGAAGTGCAATAGGGTCGTTAGATTTGCCATCAGTAAAAATAATAAAATCAAAACCGGGGGTGTTTTTGCGAAGGGTTTTTACTACCGAATTAGGCGCTGAACGGGAAAGCTCACTGCCTATATAGTTCTTCATATTGCCTTCGTTAGTGCAACCGCCACACTTGTATTTGTCACGGGTAAAGATATTTATAAGTTTTTGGGGCTCTAAATGCACCGAATTGAATTCTGTAACCTCATCGTCAAAAAGAGCCATCTTTACAAGAATACGTCCATCAATTGAGCTGTCATTTACTTCAGCATAAGAAGATAAGGTTTTGATAATACGGTCATAAACAAGTGATTCATAGGGCTTAATAGAGCCCGACTTATCAATAATAAACCACTTATATTGGGTAACTAATTCTTCATCTTCTTCGTCTACCATAGGGTGCATAGGTTCATTCAAAGCGTTGTAAGGTGTTAAAGTGCGGTCCTTGTTAAATTCATTGTTAAACATTGTTATTTCTCCTTTAGTTTTTAAATTTATATGTTATATGATATTTCAAGCATTTTAAGAAAAGTTTTCATATCTGAACGGGAATTTTTATTAAGTAAGCAACTTTGTGAAAACGCGTTTTTAAAAAATACCTGCATTGGATAAGGCAACGCTTCCCATCTTGTTTCAATGGTTTTATTGGGGCAATTTTCTGTGCCGTCAAAAATAAAGCGAGGGCACATACCGTAAAATTGTTTATATGCGGTGTTATCATCCGCACGGCGACTTCTCGCCTGCTCACCGTCTAAAGGATGGCGGCGAATAAGCACGCGAAAAGCCAAAACCTGAAAAGCAAAAATGTCACTTTCCTTAGTGGGGGTTGCGTAATTACCTTTAAAATCAGGAATTAACATTTCAGGCGGTTGATATTTTTCGCTGCCCATCATTCCAAAGAACTCGTTTCGATTACTTATGTTTTCACAGTCGATAAACTTTACATAAACGTCACCGTTTTTATCAATTTTGTAAAGAATATTATTGTGAGAAATATCACCGAAAACATAGCCCTTAGTATGCAATGCATCTAAAATTAATGCCGCTTTTTTAAGAAGAATAACCTTTTGCTTTACGGTTAATCCATCTTTGTTTTTAATTACACCTGACAAGGACTTATATTCACTGCCTACGAGAGGCATTGTGTAAACGAAGGATTTATCAGCGGCAAGCTTGCTTACACCTTGAGGCCAACATAAATCGGGATGAGGCGCGGGAGTTTTTGAAAGCTCAAACACCTTTTTATAAAAGTTCACTTTATCGTTTGCAAAACGATAATAACAGTGCTTTGCAGCTACAAATTCATTAGTTTCTTTGTTTTTCGCCTTATAAATATCGGCTTGGTTACCGCTTCCGATAAGTTCCAGCATTTCAATTTTATAAGACGTACCATTACTAATAGTAACTTTAGTACCTTCTTTAAAATGTGCCATAGCTTTGCTCCTTCCTAAATTTTAATTATTTTAAGTGAATTACGTGCCGTTAAAAAACGGTCGCATAAATAATTAATGGCTTCAGGTTTTATTTTGGGAATATCCTTACGATCACCGGGACAATGCGCATAGCGCTTTGATTTCCATTCGTGATTGTGCGCTCTCATATAATCATCCGACTTAAGAAAGTATCTAAAATTACCCGAATCACTTATATACGGGAGTAAATCCCAAGTTAAATCTACGTGGTAAGGTACAAGCTTTTCGCCGTCCTTCAGCCATACGATATTCCAAGCATGCGCACCGCCCTTATTTTTAGGGTCACCACCGTAACCCACTACCGTATCAACCTTAACACCCGCTTTAGAACAAAGCAGGGTATAAATTTCAGCAATTCCCATACAAATTGCTTTGCCTGTTGCAAGGCCCGCAACGTAAGTATCACGCATATCGTCCTTACCGGGGATTTTATCTGCATAATTATAGGTAACGCAATTACTTATTACTTCATATATAAGCAACGCTTTTTTAATATCGGTAAATACGTCTTTGTTACTTTCATCAATAATCGGTTTTAAAAAGAACATAAACTTTTCAACAAGCTCATCACGTTCTTCGGGTGTTAAACGATTATAAAAGGTATTTGTAAGACGGTTTGATACGTAACTTTCTGAATAATCATCTAAAACTTTTTGTATTTCTTTATCCATTCTTATCGCCTCCTGTAGCAAGCATAACATATAAAACCGCGTCCAATCAATTTCGGGAAGTTCCTAAAAATTTACATATTTTTACAGGTATTCTAAAACTGACATTCACTTTATAAAAGAATTCTAAACATTCTAAAGCCCTGTGAAAGAATTATTATTCGCAAAACTTACGGTTATGGGAATTCTCATTATAAAAACCGCAAAAATACGAGAAAAAGTTTGTTTTTCGCTTATTGGCTATCATAACCCGCTAAATAATTCCGAATAACAAAAATTTTAATGAGAATTCCCATTAACCGTTTAAGAGAAAAAATCGCTTGACTTTAAGATTTTTTATTGATATGATAAAGTTATGAAATAACGGAGGTGCATTAATATGGATATTTTTAGCAAGTTTTTTCAAAAAGAAAACGAACCGCGCCGCGAAATTAAAATAGAAGACCCTATGGAATTTTTGAACGGTGTTTTATACGAATACGAAACCAATTTTGATATAGGCACACAACAAACAAATTCGTTTTGCCAACGCGAAAATGAATTAAAGATGCGCGAAGAAGAATTATTACAGCGTGTAGCCAAGCTTGATTCGGAATTTAACGAACGCGAAGAAAAGTTAGCAAAAGCTAAAGCCGAGCTTGAGGCACAAAAAAAGCAGTTAGAAGATCTAACTGCCGAATATAAGGAAAGCTGTGAACGATATAAAGAAGAACGCAGATTATGGTTAGAAACCTGTTCTACCAAAAAAGAAAACGATATTGATTACGATGCAATCATTACCGAAATACGAAATTCATTTTTAAACGCCAAAGCCGCAATAGACAACACCAAGGATAGTATTTTATGCCTTAACAATACCGTTCGCGATGGCTTTACCGACGGAATTGCTCAACTTTGCAACCTTTATAGAGATTTATCATTTATGAAAGATATGTACTGCCAAACCTTTGCAAACCGTTTAGGCGTAATTCTTATGTCGGAATTTGATGCAAAGCCGATTGAACCCTGCAAGGGTGATAGATATAACAGCTCTATGCACGAAAGATTTAATATGGAACATACAGGCGAATATATAGAATGTTGTTTAGTACGCGGTTGGTCGCTAAACGGCAACATTATTTTAAAAGCCGCAGTTGAAACAAAAGAAGGAGGCGCTTTATAATGCCATTTAAAGATTCAAACGCACTTTTTGATGATACGATTTATTTTGGCGCAGATATAGGTACAACAAACAGCTACGTTGCCTATAACGAAAACGGAAGGGCCAGAATCCCTGCTAGATTTGCAAACGGCCTACCCACATTGTTTTGGCGCGACAAAGACGGTAATGAATGGTATTGCGATCAGGTAGTTAACGGCGGCGGTTTATGGGATGACCCTGCAAACGTTTGGGTATCAGGCAAAATGAAGCTTAAAGACGGACCTGTTAAGCTTGGCAACAAAGAATACGAGGCAAAGGTGCTTTTTGCAAAAATTGTTAATTACATTTTAACAGTTGGCAAAACGGCTATGGAAGAGGAAGAAATGATTACCGTTAAGCCGCAATTATGGGTTGTAGGTATACCGGTTCTTTTTGATACCAGAGAAAAAGAAGCATTAGAAGCCGCTATTCAAGCAATCACAGGTGTAAGAGTACGCCTTGTAAACGAAGCAGTTTTAGCCGCTATTAATTACTACGATTGCCTTAGCCGTCAAAACAGCAACATATTAAAAGAAGACCATAAGGTTATAGTATTAGATATCGGTGGTGGCACAAGTGACGTTGTTGTACTTGTTACTAATCCCAACCCCGATTTCAATAATCCCGAACCATTTATTCCCCTTAACCCTGCGGGCATTAGAAAAGCAGGCGACGACATTGATAAAATTGCCGAACAAATTTTATTAGAAAAGATTCGTGAAAATCCCGGCACAATTAACGTGAAGCGTATGGAGGACCCCAACGATTTTGACCGCCGCAGATTGCGTCAGTTTGCAAAGGAAGCTAAAGAAAATCTATCATCTATGCCGTTCACCAACGTTGTTATAACCTGTAAAGACCACACTTCAACTATGGTTAGAATAACCCGCGACGAGCTTGAAGAACGCATTCGTCCATTATTAAAGGAAATTGTTGAACTTGCCGCTTCGGTGCTTGAAAAATGCAATTACGGTGTTAATCCCGATATTGATATATTGCTTGTAGGCGGCACTTCTAATATACCCTTGCTTAAAAAGATGATAGCCGAACGCTTCTATTGGCTCAGTGAAGATAAAATTATTCAACGCAACCCCTCAACCGCAATTGCTTTAGGTGCATCAATTTTCGCTAAAGACCCCAACCTTGCAAGTTCAAACGTTGCTTACGGCTACGGTGTAAACACCCATACTGAAGACGGTGTTAAAGAAGTCTTACGCGTTATGATACCCTCTGTTGCACGCTTACCTATGACAGTAAGTGCGAACTTTAGCACACTTAACGAAAACCAAAACTGTGCACAATTCAAAATATATGAGGTATACGACGTTAAAGAAGGCGACATACACCTTGATTTAGTTCGCGGACGTCTTACATCATACAGTATTACCCACAATTTCAAAACAAACGTACCGCGCAACACCCCTATAAAGCTTACTGTTACCCTTACGGAAAACGGTGTTCTTACCGCCATGGTTGAAGACTTTTTACCCGATAAGCACGTTTATCGCGAAACCTTTACTTTAAACGGCACCGCTTCAAATTAAGGGGGAAATACAATGACTGAATCTTCAACCGAAAAGAAATGGTACATAAAAACAAAAGAAGCTTGCTTCCCTGACGATATATTTATATCTGACGTTGCTTTTCTTATGCTATTTGCACCACACTGTATTGCTTGCAATTCAAATTACGGTAAAAGTAATAATTTGGAACGCAAATCGGGTGCACCTGCAATAGATAAGAAACCCACACCAAAGGATATATGGGCAAGACAATACGATTTACTTAAAAAATGCAGTGATTCTTTCGTTAATTTAAAGTTATATGAAAACACAATAAAAACCCGAACCACCGAATTAGCCGATGAAATCGTCAAAAAAAACATCGCCAATTCAGACTTAAATTTTGCAAATAAAAATACAAGCTATAAAAAGCATAATTATTTGCATCTTTATTTCCACGCTGTCGATTGCACACAACAAGATGTTTTTGAAAAAATTATAAAATTATATGCCCATATATTTTCCACTATTTACGAAAACGATCTATCTGCTATGAGCAAAACGCTTGCTACACTAGCCGAGCGCGCCAAAGAACGCATACCCAACTACGAGGTAGACGCTTCTTTGCCCTTGTGTGTGCAAATGGCAAAATATACGGCAGCTCTATTGCTTTTAGAAGCATGCGAAAACGAATTCGACGAGCAATTTTTTGCACTTAAAAACAGTTTACTAGGTGTTGATATGCCACAAAGCGCATCAACCAAAAGCATTCCCACTATTGAAAGTGTAACCCTTAAAACCGATCAATATTTAAAAATGTGTTATGCTTTTTTGCGTTTTAATCCCGACTATTCCGATTTATATATGGTAATTCAGCAGTTAGTTTACGTGCGAAAAAAATCAAACGGATTGCTTGACGGCGAATTTGGTATTTTGTCGCAAGAACTTGAAAAAGCAATTATCGCTCACGGAGAAAAAGCGCATAAATCCATTACACAATGGCCCGGCACACCCGAACAAAGGCAAGCGGTTATTGACGCCGAAAAGCTTTTGGATATGTATACCCGTTGGGTTAAATAAAAATATCTAAAATAAAAACCTCGGAAAATCCGAGGTTTTTTATTTTAAAAAATTAATTTTACAGTTTTCCCTCTTGATCAATCCACACACCGCTTTTATCCTGAAAAACTGCATAATTTGGGGAATCAATTAAATTATGTATAATACGGCTTAATGCTTTTCGTTCTATCATAACCTCGTAAGGATATTTTGAAAGTTCGTTTAAAATATCCTGCTGGCGAAGGTGCTTTTTAGAACTTGATTTTTCTTTTAAAATTGAATAAACAAAAAGTGGCGCCATACTTTTACGGGTGTTCGACTTTTTAGGACGTGAAATTTCGTCTAGTTCTTCCTCACTCATAAGCTCCATTTTTTCAATACGAAGTCGGCGGGTGTTATCCACACATTCACGTGAGATGCCGTATTCATACAAAACCATTGAAGATGCAAGTGCGCAGGCCTCGTTATGCGTGATAATTTCGGGCGCTTTTAGATTTATTAAACGGCAAAGGCGCATTGAATGTATAATCACACTATATGCGCAAAGCTTTTTGCCAAGACGATTTTCGGCATCACGATAAACCGTTTCAACGTATTTTTGGCGGTATTGCTTTTCTTCATCACTAACCTTTATATCCATATATTCGCTTAAAAAATTACGGTCGGCTACGTTAAGGTCTTTACCACCCGCAAGCTTTTCAGCAATATCGCGCACAAGTTCTATAGTTTCAAGGCGGTCGTCAATATCCAAAACCTTTTCATAATCAATATCGACAATATCAAAACGGCGAATATAGGTGTTCCAAAATTCCAAAAGCTCATCATTACCCAAAACCGCTTTTGCACTTTCGTAAGTATCTTCAATTTGTCTTTCA
>JAZQWD010000051.1:0-20315 GCA_045632165.1 Acutalibacteraceae bacterium
CGTGGTCTTTCCAGTCGAGAGAGTCAACGTCCCACTGAATTGTGAACATACCAAGCGATTCGGTAGTTTCAAGTACTGAGTTGTCATAATCGCCATACGGTACGCGAAGTAGGGTTGGACATCTACCTGTCACCGCCTTAATTTTATTGTTGCAGCTTTCAAGTTCGTTTTTTATTTGTTCGGTTGAAAGCTGAGGCATATGAGGGTGGGTGTTAGAGTGGTTTTCAATGCGATGCCCTGCATCAGAAAGTGCCTTGACCGATTCGGGGTATTTATCCACCCACGCGCCGACAACGAAAAACGTCGCAGGAACGTTATATTCCTTTAAAATTTTAATAAGCGTTTCGGTATCATCGTTACCCCAAGCGGCATCAAAGCTGATTGCTACCTGTTTTTTATCGGTCTGCACGCAATAAATAGGCAGCTTGCGGTTTTGGTTTGCTAAAATACTGACCGACCCCGTTACTAAAACAACCGTTGCGATAATAACACACAGCGCCAGCATAATGTGTTGCTTTTTAACAATAAAAAATTTCATAAAAAATGCACCCTTTCATAGAAAGATATGAAAGGGTGCTTGGGCATTATACTAATGAAAGAATGAGTTTATTAATTAATTAAAATTCGGCACTGCGCACAGTGGTATTGTTTTTAACTACCTTAAAACTTCTGCGACGGAAGTATGCTTTTATTTTGCGCTCAAACGCGATAAGGCGCTGCTCGTTAAAGATGCACCAAACAAGGCCACCTACAAGTGCGAATTCAAATATTGTGTTTAAAATATCGATAATTGTCATTTTTAATTCCTCCCGAACATTTGTTCGATATCTGTATTATAACGCGAAAAAGGTTATTTGTCAAGCATTTTTTAATCTTTTTTCCTTCGTTGTCTATATAATACAACAAGTTGTGGGATAAATATGGTACACAATACAAGAAATCGACAAAAAATAATGGTTGTAATTTAATATTATAAATGTTATAATACTATGGATAGTTACTATATATTATATAAATTCGGAGGAAATATTATGAAGCGCAGCGATAACTTTATATTAAAAGAATTAATGGGAAGTTTTGTGCTTGTTCCTGTTGGCGAGGCAGCTATGAACCTTAACGGTGTTATTAGCTTAAATGAAAGTGCAAAATTTTTGTGGGATGCTGCCGAGGGTGAATTCGAATTAGATGACCTTGTTGATGCTCTTGTTCGCGAGTATAAAATTGATATTCAAACCGCAACAAACGGCGCAGAAATTTTCTTAAATCGTATGAAAGAGGAAGGTTGCATTGAATAAAATTGATGCTACGTTTGCCGAAATTTTACCTACCATACAGGAAAAATTGGAAGCAGGTGGGGAAGTAAGCTTTACCGTTTCGGGCAGAAGTATGCAGCCCATGGTTTTTGACCGTAAAGATACTGTAACCTTGAAAAAAGCGGTACTTCCGCTTAAGAAGTATGATATACCGTTTTACCGCAGAGATAACGGTCAATTTGTATTGCACCGCATTGTTAAGGTGCAAAAGGACGGCAACTATACCTGCCGTGGCGATAACCAGCTTGTTAATGAACCGAACGTTCGCAACGACCAAATTATAGGGGTATTAACTTCTTTTGAACGTAAAGGTAAGCTAATAAAGGTTGATAAATCACTAAAATATAAAATTTACTGCCGTTTATGGATGCTAAAACGTCCTTTTGGTCGCGGTGTAAATTTCACAAAAAGAACGTTAAAAAAGATATTTAAAGTTTAAGACACGGTGCATTTTGGCACTGTGTCTTTTATTTTTTTGAAAGTCGTAAAAAATTTAATAATTATTCATAAATAAATGCAAAAACCACTTTATTTTTCGGGTGTTATATGGTATAATTTACTGTGAATGATTATGTTTATTTATATCTTGAAAGGAAGGGAAGAAAATGCTTAAAAAAATCGGCTTAGTGGGTATTTGTTTGGTGCTTATAATGTCGCTTTGCGGTTGTGATTTCTTTAAGACCGACATGGCGGAATTGTTTTCTCCACCTTCTTTGACGGGTGACTTTAAATACATTTCAAAAGTTATTGAAAGCACCGCGGGCACGGGTTATACACTTAAATATCCCGTCAGGGGTGAGCATCGTTCGGCGGTGGTGCAGTATGATATCGACGGTGACGGTAAAAACGAGGCGTTTGCTTTTTACAGTAAGACCGAGGGTGACGTTACTACAATGTCGGTTCAACTTGTGCGCGTGCAAAACGGTAAGTGGGTTGACGGCGGTACGCAAAGCATTGTTGCTTCGGCGGTAGATATGGTTCGCTTTTGCGACCTTGACAATAACGGCACGGCGGAAATACTTGTCGGTTGGCAGGTTTACGGCACGAGTGAAATGCAGTTGGCGGTTTACAGTTATAGCGAAAATACCTTTGCACAACGTCTTTTGCAAAAGTATACAAGCTTTATCACCTGCGACCTTAACGGTGACCAAAAAAGCGGTGTGCTTATAATCGATTTAAACACAGCTGAGCAATATAACACCGCTTCGCTTTATTCGCTTAACGATGAGGGTGTTGTACAAACCGGATTTTGCGAGCTTGACAGCAAATTGCAATCTATTGGTGAGCCGATCGTGTCGGAGCTTTCTAACGGACAAACTGCGGTTTACATTGACGCTATAAAGGGTGTGGGTGCTGTTACCGAAGTGCTTATCGAAAGTAAGGGTGCACTAATGAACCCGCTTTTCGATAGCGAAACACGTGAAAACCTTAAAACCTTGCGTTCTTCGAGCTACCCTGTTACCGATATAAACAATGACGGAATTTTGGAAATTCCCGTTCAAGAAAATATTCCCTCGGTTGCGAGTGATGCTTTGGCAGAAAAGCTTTACCTTACAAACTGGTGCTCGTTTGACGGTGAACATTTGACGGTACAAACCACCACAATGATAAACGCCCTTGATAAGTATTATTTTACAATACCTACAAAATGGCGCAACCGAATTTCGGTACTTAAGGATACTGAAAACCGCATACGCGAGATTTATTTATACGACCACGATAACGCAGTTATTGGCGAAAGCTTAATTTGTATTCGCGCTTTCAGTAAAAAGAAGTGGGATAGCGGTCAATATAACGATTTAAAGATGAATGAAATTGCGCGCGACGACAGTACGGTTTACGCTTATAAGCTTAACGATGCGATAATCGAGCTTGGCATTACTCACGCTGACGTTAAGAAGGCATTTGTGCTTTATTGATAGGAGTTGATTTTAATGAAACGAATTATGATAGTAGAAGATGAAGCAGCTATTCGCGAATTTGAGGCGATTAACCTTAAGCGTGTTGGCTATACCGTTGTTGAAGCGGGCTCTGCTGAAGAAGCGCTTCAAATTTTTGATAACGATATCGAGGGCTTTGATATTGCGCTTTTAGATATTTCAATGCCCGGTATGGACGGTTTCACCCTTTGTAAGGAGCTTCGCAAACGTACCGAAACCTTGGGTATTATAATGCTTACCGCCCGCACACAGGAAATGGATAAAATCACAGGTCTTATGAACGGTGCTGATGATTACATCACAAAGCCGTTTAGCCCGACCGAACTTTTGGCACGTGTAGATTCACTATACCGCAGGGTTGAAATGTATGCACCTAAAGCCCCCACACCGACTGATGATATCACATTGGGTGAGTTTTGCCTTAATCTTCGTAAGCGTACGCTTCTTAAAAACGGTAAGAATATTGAACTTACACAGGTTGAATTCCAAATGATTGAATATTTCTTCACTAATCCCGACGTTGCGCTTGGCAGAACCGATATATTAAATAAGGTTTGGGGCAGTAATTACTTTGGTGAAGAAAAAATCGTCGACGTTAACATTCGCCGCCTTCGTATGAAGGTTGAAGACGACCCCGCAAACCCAACTCGACTTGTAACTGTTTGGGGTATGGGATATAAATGGAACACACATTAGTGTATAATTAATAAAAATTAAGAAAGGAGAAGCTAAATTGCATCTTGAAATTAAGTTTAAGAGTATTACTTTAAAATGGTTTTTAAATATATTTTTGGTTATTGCGGTTGTAATTTGTACCGCGGCGGTTGGCTTCTCGGTTCTTTATAACGCGCTTTACACCTCGCAAATGCAATCGCTTGGCGATGATTACGCTTATGAGTTTAAATCGCTTGAAGCGGCTAACTTTAAAACCTTTAATGATTCGGCAATCACTTTGGTCGAGGGTTTTGGTTTTAAAGATAAGGTTGCGGTTCAGGTTACCGATGCCGACGGCAGGGTAGTAGCGGCAACAACGGGCTTTCCGACCGAAATTCAAGACATACCTGAATATAATTCGGTTGTGAATAGCGGTAAGGCGCAGTCGTTTAGAGGTAAAACCGCCGATGGTGAATCTATTATGGCGGTAACCACACCGGTTTTTGACAACGACGGTAATTTTCTTGGTACCTACCGTTGGTCAACCTCAATGAGCGAAGCATATAAAGCAATTTACGGTGTTATCAGTATAATTATCTTGGCTTGCTTTGCGGTGCTTTTGTTCAGTTGTTTTTCGGGTCTTTTCTTTGTTAAGTCAATCGTAAGACCTATCCGCGACGTAAGTAATATCGCCCGCAAAATTGCAATGGGTAATTTTGATGAGCGTATTGAAATTAATAAAAACGATGAAATAGGCGAACTTTGCGACACCATTAACTACATGGCTTCGGAATTAAGCCAAGCCCAAAATATGAAGAACGATTTTATTTCGTCGGTTTCGCACGAACTACGTACACCGCTTACCGCTATTAGAGGTTGGGATGAAACGGCAAAAATGTCGCTCGGTACTGATGAAGAACTTGTTCGCCGTGGCTTGGACGTGGTGCTCAGTGAATCCGACCGTCTTTCAAGCTTGGTTGAAGAACTTTTGGACTTCTCACGAATGGAAACAGGTCGTTTATCGCTTATAAGCCAGCCGATAAACGTTACACAAATTTTAAACGATGCGGTTGATATGTATACCGAACTTGCTAAAAAGCAAGATATTGAATTGGTATTAACTAACTCGCATACAGAACTTACCGTGCTTGGTGACCGCGACCGCTTAAAGCAGGTGTTTATCAACATTATTGATAATGCGGTTAAATATACCGTGGGTGCGGGTCAGGTTTTGGTAAGCGTTAATATTGAAGAGGCGTGTGTACGGGTTACCGTTACTGATACGGGTGTTGGTATTCCCGCGCAGGACCTTGACCGCGTTAAAGAAAAATTTTATAAAGCAAATAAAACCGTACGCGGGTCGGGTATCGGTCTTGCGGTAGCGGATGAAATTATAAAACAAATGAACGGTCTTTTGTTTATTGAAAGTACCGAAAACGTCGGCACAAAGGTAACTATTGTATTGCCGATTTATGAAGAAGAAATTATACCCCAAGAGGAAGGAAATATTGATGGCGAATAAGTATACATCTATCGGCGGTCAAGCACTTATCGAGGGCATTATGATGAAAAGCCCCGAAAAAACCGCCATTGCCGTACGTCTTCCCGATAAGAGCATTGACGTAAGCTATATGAACGGTGAAAGCGTAAGACAAAAATATAAAATTTTAAATATTCCGATTGTGCGCGGTGTGGTTGGCTTTGTGGAATCAATGCTTCAGGGCTATAAGGCGCTTGCAATATCGGCTGATAAATCGGGCTTTGCCGAAGAAGAAACCGACAAACCCAAAACCGAAGAACAAAAGAAAAAAGACAGTAAGCTTTTAAATATTGTTATGGTTGTCGGCGCGGTTTTAGGCGTGGTTTTAGCACTTGGTTTATTTATGTATTTGCCACGCTTGTGTGGTAGCGGTATTGAATGGTTAATAAAAGAACCTATAACCTCTAAAATCTTGCGTTCGGTTATTGAACAAGCCCTTAAAATGACGATTTTTGTTGGCTACGTAATGCTTGTATCACTTATGAATGATATTAAGCGTGTTTATATGTACCACGGCGCAGAGCATAAAACAATTTTTTGTTATGAAAAAGGTCTTGAACTAACGGTTGAAAACGTGCGTAAGCAAACGCGCTTCCACCCCCGTTGCGGCACTTCATTTATGATATTAATGATTTTAATAAGCGTTATTTTATCAACCGTGCTTCAAATAATTTTCCCCAATATTTATGCAATACCCTGGCTTTGGACGATTGCTAAAGTATTAATGGTACCCTTTACCTGCGGTATTGGTTTTGAAGTGTTAAAATTCTGCGGAAGATTTGATAATATTATTACCCGCATTATTTCAGCACCCGGTATGTGGTTGCAGCGTGTTACCACAAAAGAACCGACCGATGATATGATTGAAATTGCGATTGCGGCACTCAAAGCGTGTGAACCCGAAGTGCCCGACGTTGACAGAACGGGGTGCTGTAATGACAATATTTGAGGCATATAACAACACCAAAAAGCGTCTTGCGGCGGCGGGTATTGAAGAAAGCGTTTTTGAGGCAAAGGCAATTATTCGCCATATAACAGGGCTTTCAAATACTGAAATTCTTACCAATTATATGAATAACCTTACCGAATTTCAGGAAAATAACTTAACCGCAATTTTAAGACAACGCGAAATTCGTTATCCACTTCAATATATCTTTGGTAATTGGGGTTTTTACAAATACAAATTTAACGTTGGTGTAGGGGTGCTTATTCCACGAAGTGATACCGAGGTTTTGGTAGAAACCGCAAGTGAGTTTTTGAAAGAAAAGCAAAATCCCAAGGTTTTGGATTTATGTGCAGGTAGCGGTTGTATCGGTATTTCACTTGCTAAAGATTATCCCGATTCGGCGGTGGTTATGGTGGAAAAATTCGAAGAAGCCGCCCGTTATATCGACCAAAATATCAAGCTTAATGAAGCGTATAATACATTACTTATTATGGGTGACGTATTAGAAGGTGACGGTAGCGGTGAATATGATTTGATTGTTTCAAACCCGCCCTATATTCCAAAAACCGAATTGGGCGAAATGAATGCCGAAACTAAGTTTGAACCCGAAACAGCACTTTTGTGCGAGGGTGACGGGCTTCTCTTTTACCGAACAATCGCCGAAAAGTATAAAGCTTCACTTAAAGATGGCGGTATGCTTGCTTTCGAGGTTGGCTTTAAGCAGGCGCAAAGCGTTTGCGATATATTAAAGCAAAATGGATATAAAGATATTAAAACAGTTAAAGATTATAACGGCATAGACCGTGTCGTTTGTGCAATTAAGTAAACGGAGGACATTAAAATGGCTAAAGCAACTGGGGTAAAACCCGTAGTTAAAATGGTTGAAAACGAAGAAAAGCAAAAAGCGTTGAAAACCGCAATGGACCAAATTGAAAAGCAATTTGGTAAAGGCGCGGTAATGCGCCTTGGCGAAAATCAAGCAATGAACGTTGAGCATATTAAAACCGGCTCACTCACATTAGACGTTGCACTCGGTATTGGTGGTATTCCTAAAGGTCGTATCGTTGAAATTTACGGTCCTGAATCTTCAGGTAAAACTACCGTTGCGCTTCACTGCGTAGCTGAAGCACAAAAAGCAGGCGGTACTGCTGCATTTATCGACGTTGAACACGCGCTTGACCCTGTTTATGCTGCAAACTTGGGTGTTGATATTGATTCACTTTTGGTTTCACAACCCGATTCGGGCGAACAGGCACTCGAAATTGCTGACGCGTTAGTACGTTCAGGCGCTATTGATATTATCGTAATCGACTCGGTAGCGGCACTTGTTACCCGCGCCGAAATCGAGGGCGAAATGGGCGATAACCACGTTGGTCAGTTGGCTCGCCTTATGTCACAGGCATTAAGAAAGTTAACAGGTAGCCTTTCAAAGGCAAACTGTGCCGCAATTTTTATTAACCAGTTGCGCGAAAAAATTGGTGTAATGTACGGCAACCCCGAAGTTACCACAGGCGGTCGCGCGCTTAAGTTCTATTCATCAGTTCGTATCGACGTTCGCAAGGGCGAACCCATTAAGGACGGTAGCGAAATCGTTGGTGTTCACACCAAGGCGAAAATTGTTAAAAACAAGGTTGCGCCTCCATTTAAAACTGCTGAATTCGATATCATTTACGGTAAGGGCATTTGCCATACAGGTGAAATTGTTGACGCAGGTGTTGAAACAGGCGTTATTAAAAAGTCGGGCGCGTGGTTCTATTACGGTGAAACCCGTTTAGGTCAAGGCCGCGATAACGTTAAAAAATTGTTTGAAGATAATATCGAGCTTGCTGAAAAGATTGAAGCCGAAATTATGGAAATTATCACAAACAAGGCAAACAACGTTGTTGTTCCCGTAATTGACGATGATGAGGACGTAATTATGCCTACCGAACCTGTTGCACGTCCCAGAAAGTCGATTGATATTGACATCGCAGTTGATGACTAATGCAAATTTTAGCATTAACTAAGGATAAACTTCACCTTACGAAACTTTCTCTTTCAAACGGGGAAGACGTGCTTATTGACAACGACGTTTGCCGTGAGCACTACCTTAAAAAAGGTGATGATATAACTGAAGAAAAACTATGTGATTTAATTTTTCAGTCACAATACGTTAGGGCAAAATCGCGCGCGGTGTGGTACCTTGATAGAAAGGACCGCACAGCAAAGGATTTATATAATAAGCTTTGCCTTGCGGGCTTTGATAAAAAAGCAAGCGCAAAGGTTATTGCAAGACTTTCAGAGGTTGGTCTTATAGACGACCGCCGCTTTGCTGAAAATTACGCCACCCGTTTAATGGAAAGTAACGTATCTAAAAGAGAAGCGCTGCAAAAAATGCTTCAAAAGGGTGTGCCGTATGATATGGCAAAAGAGGTTTTGAGTGAAACCGAAACCGATGAAAACGCGCAAATTACTGCCCTTATAGAGAAAAAATACCGCACAAAGCTTTTGAGTGAAAACGGTGTGCAAAAGGTTTATGCCGCTTTAATTCGCAAGGGCTTTTCGTACGAGGCGGTTAAAAATGCTTTAAAGAATTTTATAGAATTTGAGGATTAGTATGTACAAGGTTAGTATGGTGTCGCTTGGTTGCCCTAAAAATCAGGTAGATGCTGAACAAATGCTTTACACCTTGCAAAATGCAGGGTTCGAGCTTACTCCCGCCGAGGCGGAGGCCGACGCGATTATTATTAACACCTGCGGTTTTATTGAATCTGCAAAAGCAGAAGCAATTGAAAATATTTTAGAAGCCGCAAAATATAAGGAAGACGGCAACTGTAAAGCCCTTATCGTTACGGGCTGTCTTGCTGAAAGATACCAAAATGACGTGACAGTTGAAATACCTGAGGTTGACGTTTGCGTGGGTATTGGCTCTAACGGTAAGATTGCCGAAATCGTAAAAAATGCTATTGAAGGCAAGTGCGAAAACTCGTTTGGCGCTAAAGAAGATTTAGATTTAAACACAAAACGAATTTTGGGCGGTTATCCATTTACAGCATATCTTAAAATAGCCGACGGCTGTAACAACTGCTGTACTTACTGCGCAATACCGAAAATCAGAGGTAAAATGCGTAGCCGCAAGATTGAGGACTGTGTGGCTGAAGCAAAAGAGCTTGCCGCAAACGGCGTAAGAGAGTTAATAGTTGTAGCGCAAGATACTACCGCTTACGGTAGCGATATTTACGGCAAACCGATGCTCGCCGAGCTTTTAAAAGAGCTTTGCAAAATCGAAGGCATTCATTGGATACGTACCTTATATACTTATCCCGATAAGATTGATGATGAGTTTTTGAACGTTTTAAAAACCGAAGAAAAACTCGTTAAATATTTGGATATTCCTATCCAGCACGTTAATAGCGAAATACTTCGGAAAATGAACCGCAAGGGTAACCGTGAGGATTTAGAAAAGCTTATTGCTAAAATAAGAAAAGAAATCCCCGAAATTACGTTAAGAACAACCCTTATTACAGGTTTTCCCGGGGAAAGCGAAGAACAATTCACTGAGCTTTGCGAATTTGTAAAGGAAACCCGCTTTGACCGTCTTGGTTGCTTTGCTTATTCACCCGAAGAAGATACAATAGCGGCCGAAATGCCCGACCAAATAGATGAACAAACCAAGGTTTCGCGCGCGGAAAATATTATGGAAATGCAAATGGACATAATGCGCGAAAAGAACGAGGAAAAGATTGAAACAGTTTTAGAGGTTATTATCGAGGGCTGGGACGATTATATTAAATGTTACTTCGGACGTACCGTTTGCGATGCACCAGAGGTTGACGGCAAAATATTCTTTATGTCAAGTCGTCCCCTTGTTATCGGTGACTTTGCAAAGGTTCAAATAAATGACTGTTTAGATTACGATTTGTTAGGAGAATTAATGATATGAATACACCAAATAAATTAACGTTAGCAAGAATGATTGCAACCCCCGTTTTTATGGCAGTAATGCTTATTGCATTCCCTTATCACTATTTAATTTCATTCGTTTTGTTTATTGCCGCATCTTTAACCGATATGATTGACGGTAAAATGGCAAGAAAATATAATATGGTAACCGACTTTGGTAAGTTTATGGACCCGTTAGCAGATAAAATGCTTACCACCTCGGCTTATCTTGGCTTTATGTTTATTTACGGCACAAAACCCGAATTTTCTTGGCACATGGTGGTTATCACATTTATCGTGCTTTTCCGCGAATTTGCAGTTTCTTCAATCCGTTTGGTTGCAGTAACAGCTGGCGGTAAGGTTGTTGCCGCTAATATGTGGGGCAAATGTAAAACCGTTAGCCAAATGGCAGGTATAATTGCAGCTTTGGGTGTATATGGTTTTAATGAAATTATCACTATTCCTCAAAACATTTTTGCAATTTGTGATATCGTAATTATTGCTTTGTTCTGGATTTCTGCAGTACTTTGCGTAATTTCAGGTGCAATTTACATTTGGGGCGGTAAAGACTATATTAAAAACGCAAAATAATCAGTAGGTGAACTTTTTGTTTAAAAGAATTATTGAAGACGTAAACGCAGTGCGCGAACGCGACCCTGCTGCCCGCAATTTTTGGGAGGTTTTCTTCCTTTATCCGGGTGTTAAGGCAATTCGTATGCATCGCCGTGCGCACTTTTACTATAAACACAATTTAAAATTTCTTGCCCGCTACGTGTCGCAAAAAGCGGTAAGAAAAACAGGTATCGAAATTCACCCCGGTGCTACAATCGGCCGCCGTTTGGTTATCGACCACGGTGTTGGTATTGTTATCGGTGAAACTACCGAAATCGGTGACGATGTGCTTATTTATCAAGGCGTTACTTTGGGTGGTACGGGTAAAGACGTTGGCAAGCGTCACCCTACCATTGGTAATAACGTTATGATAAGTGCGGGCGCTAAGGTGCTGGGTCCGTTTAAAATCGGTGATAATTCACGCGTGGCTGCAGGTGCGGTGGTGCTTAATGAAGTACCACCCAATTCTACCGTTGTGGGTGTGCCTGCACGCGTAGTAAAGCAAGACGGTAAGCGTGTAGCACTTGACCAAATCCATATACCCGACCCCGTAAAGCAAAAGATGGACGCTTTGGAAGAACGTATTGCTATACTTGAAGCAGCTTTAAAGGAGAAATAATTTATGAAAATTTTTAACACATTAACAAGACAAAAAGACGAGTTTGTGCCGATTAACGAAGGCGAAGTTAAAATCTACGCTTGCGGCCCTACCGTTTATAACTATATTCATATCGGTAACGCGCGCCCCCTTTGCGTGTTTGACGTATTGCGCCGCTATTTTGAATGGCGCGGTTATAAGGTAAACTTTGTTCAAAACTTTACCGATATCGATGACAAGCTTATCAATAAGGCAAACGCTGAAGGTATTACCGTACCCGAAGTTGCTGAACGTTTTATTGGTGAATTTTGGACTGACGCTAAAGGTCTTAACGTGCGTGAGGCAACCGTACATCCCCGCGCTACCGACAATATTGCCGAAATTCAAGCAATTATTACAACCTTAATGGAAAAGGGTTATGCTTACGAGGCAGCGGGTGACGTTTATTACCGTGCTAAAAAGTTTAAAGAATACGGTAAGCTTTCACACCAACCCCTTGAAGATTTAGAGGCGGGCGCACGTATTGAAACAGGTGATATTAAGGAAGATCCTATGGACTTCTGCCTTTGGAAGGGTGCAAAACCCGGCGAACCTTTTTGGGAATCACCTTGGGGTAAGGGTAGACCCGGTTGGCATATTGAATGTTCGGCAATGGCTTGCCGTTATCTTGGCGCAACCATCGATATTCACTGCGGTGGTTTAGACCTTACTTTCCCTCACCACGAAAACGAAATTGCTCAAAGTGAAGCCGCACACGGTTGCGACTTTGCACATTATTGGATGCACAACGGCTTTATTAACGTTGATAATCACAAAATGTCAAAATCTTTAAACAACTTCTTTACTGTTCGTGACGTTGCTGAAAAATACGGATATGAAGCAATCCGTTATTTCCTTGTTTCATCACAGTACAGAAGCCCGATTAACTATTCGGTTGATATTATTGAGCAGGCGAAGAATTCACTTGAACGTCTTTACACCTGCCGTGATAATCTTGATTTTGCAATTAAAAACGCTGTTGATGGCGGCGAAGTTCCCGCATTTGTGGAAACTGCAAAGAATGATTTTATCACCGCTATGGAAGATGACCTTAACACTGCTGATGCACTCGCTGCAATCTTTACTTTGGTTCGTGAAATTAATACTGCTATTGCAAACGGTTTAGAAAAGAACGGTCTTTTAGCTTGTGCTGATATGTTCGACCAATTAACAGGCATTTTAGGTCTTGTTTATAACCGTAAGGAAGAAGTGCTCGACAGCGATATTCAGGCACTTATCGATGCAAGAACTGAAGCAAGAAAGAACCGCGACTTTAAGACTGCTGACGAAATTCGTGACAAGCTTAAAGCTATGGGTATTATTTTGGAAGATACACCTCAGGGTGTTAAGTGGAGCAGAGCTTAATGAAATTCGAGCCACTTGGTAACGGTTTTGGGCTTTGGGTGTCGGAAAACCATATTTTCGGCACCGATGCAATTTTACTCGCTAATTTTGCAAAAGCTAAACCGAGCGATAAAATGGTAGATTTGGGTACGGGTTGCGGTATAATTCCGCTTTTAATGATGCGTGACGGCAATTTAAAAACCGCTGTCGGTGTTGATATAAGTGATGAAGCGACCGATTTAGCCCAAAAAACCAAGGAAGAACTTAATTTAGAAAAATTCACCGTTATAAATTCCGATTTAAAGGATTTAAAGGGTAAGTTGGATTTTGGGTGTCATACTTTGGTTACCTGTAATCCGCCTTATAAAGCCGACGGTGCAGGGCTTCAAAACCCTAACGAGCGCCACAAGGTTGCCCGTCACGAGGTTGAGTGTTCACTTGAAGATATTATCAAGGTTTCGGCAAAGCTTTTGCAAACAACAGGTCGTCTTTGTATGTGTCACCGCCCCGAGCGCCTTTGCGAACTTTTTAAATTAATGAGCGATAATAAAATCGAGCCAAAGCGCCTTCGCCTTGTGTGTCAGCGTAAAGGGGAAGAGCCATGGCTGGTTTTGGTAGAGGGTAAACGCTGTGCCAAATCGGGTATGCGTATCGACCCTGTGCTTTATATCGAGGAAGACGGAAAATTTTCAGACGAAATGATTAAAATTTACGGAAAGTATAAGGAGGAATATTTGCCATGAGCGGAAAACTTTATATTGTAGGTACGCCTATCGGCAATTTGTCCGACTTTTCGCCACGCGCTATTGAAACTTTAAATAAGGTTGATTTTTTAGCGGTTGAAGATACTAGAGTTACTGTAAAGCTTTTAAATCATTTTGATATAAAAAAAGAAATGCTCGCTTATTACGAGCATAATAAAAACAGCAAGGGCAACCTTATTATTGAGCGCCTTTTAAAAGGTGAAACCTGCGCATTGGTGTCAGATGCGGGTATGCCCGCAATTTCCGACCCGGGTGAGGATTTAGTCCGCGCTGCTTATGAAAACGGTATTGAGGTTGAATCAGTGCCCGGTCCTAGCGCGGTTATAACCGCACTTGCAATTTCGGGTATGCCAAGCGGTCGTTTTTGCTTTGAAGGTTTTTTAACCATGAACAAAATCGGTCGCCGCGAGCATCTTGATAGTCTTAAAAACGAAACAAGAACAATGATTTTTTACGAAGCACCGCACAAGCTTTTAAACACTTTAGGTGATATGCTTAAATATTTCGGCAACCGTAAAATTGCCATTGTGCGTGAGCTTACAAAGCTTCACGAAAGCGTTATGCACACAACACTTGAAGAAGCAATCGCTTATTATAACGATAACGACCCGCGCGGCGAATTTGTGCTTATTGTTTCGGGTGCGGATAAGCAAGCCGAAACCTATACAATTGAAGATGCAGTGAAAATTGCTTTAAAGTTAATTGATGACGGTATGTCTACTTCAAGCGCCGCAAAAGAGGCGGCTGCCTTAACAGGTCAGAAAAAGGGCGAAATATATAAACGCGTTTTAAATGGATGAAAGGAATTTTGTGATGGAAGAAAAACAAGAATTTGAAAAAGACGGAATTATAGATATTTCTTCACAAAGCACTAACTATAAAAATAAAAACTATAAAAAGAAAAAACACGGCATAGCAGGGTTCTTTCAGCGTATGGGTGAAAAATGGAAAAACCTTAAAAAAGGTAAAAAAGCACTTATTATTGTTTTGCTTTCTTTGCTTTTGGTTTTGGCTATAACCTTGGGTGTTTTTCTTTCTCCTATATTATCTATTCTTCATAATTACAATAAAAACTATAACCCCGAAATATCGGAAAAGCCCCCTGAGGAGCTTGGCTTTGAAAACGTTATAGACCAAAAGGTTATAAACGTTGCGCTTTTCGGTATCGACTCGCGTAGTTCGGGCTTTAAGGGTAATTCTGACTCGATAATGATTTTAAGCTTAGATACCGAAGCAAAAACCGTTAAAATTGTTTCGGTTGTGCGTGATACTTTAGTTCCCATTGAAACTAATGGCAAGGTTAAATACCGCAAATTAAATTCGGCTTATGCAACAGGCGGTCCTACTCTTGCTATTAAAACCCTTAATCAATGCTTTGGACTTGATATTAAGGAATATGCAACGGTAAACTTTAACGGTATGGCTGAAATTATTGACGCTGTTGGCGGTATAGACGTAGAACTTGTCAAGGGCGAGGTTGTGTCGGTTAATAAGAGTATTTATGCTCTTAACGGTTGTATTTACGATGTTTGTAAGCGCCTTAAAATCGACCCCGAACCTCATTATATTTTAGAACCCGGCAAGCACCACCTTAACGGTATTCAGGCGGTGGCTTATTCCCGTATACGTAAAACCCAAAACGTTTGGGGTACCAATAACGACTATGGCAGAACCGACCGCCAGCGTTATGTTATGGAACAGCTCTTTAATAAAGCATTAACACTACCTAAAAGTGAATATTTGCGTCTTGCAAAGGCGTTAATGCCTTATACCGAAACCTCACTTTCTTTAACTGAAATAATGGGTCTCGCGTGGGATATTATGCTTAAATCACCTACCTTTGCGCAGTCACGTGTTCCGCTTAAGGAATATCAGATGCCGAGCAAGAACTTAAAGGGTGTGGGTGATTGTGTTTATTACGACCTTGATTACGTTAAGGACGTTTTACACGGCTTTTTCTATGAAAATATTACTCCCGAAGAATATATTAAGTTAAACGGTGTAAGAAAGAACGACTGGTACGCACAGGCAATGGGTCAAGTACCTGCTACTCCTTCTACTCCGTCAACACCCTCTACCCCCGAAGATACAACTCCGCCCGAGGGTGAAACACCAACCCTTCCCGAAGAAAACGGTGGGGAAAATGAAGGTGGCAGTGAAACACAGGAACCCGAAAACCAAGGTGGCGAAGAATAATTATGAAAAGTAATTGTGAAAATTGTTCGAATTATATTTATGATGATGAGGACGATTGCTATTACTGTAACGTTAATTTAGATGAGGATGAATTTGGGCGTTTTTTAACGTCGCCTAAATTTGAATGTCCTTATTTCAATTTTTACGATGAATATTCAATCGTTCGCAAACAAAATTAGAGGTATAAAATGGTTTATTTTTATTTAATTGCTGCGGGTGCGTTGTTGCCCATACTTAATAATTTCTTCGCAATTTTTGATAAAAGCTATTCGTGGTGGTTGGCACCGCTTTTGTATATTGCTTTTTTCCTTGGCTTTATAATTATTCATATTGGTTTACTTGTTTTGTCTTTTGTGGTTATAAATCCAAAATCATCGCGTGATAAGGGCGCAAAGTTCTACCGCTTTATTTTAAATTGGTCGTTGCCGCTTATCGTTTGGCTTGCAAAGGTTAAAATTAGGGTTACCGGTATGGACCCCGACGAAATCCCCAATGATGAAAGAATGCTTTTTGTATGTAATCATCAGTTCGATTTAGACCCCGTAATTTTAATGTCGGTTTTCCCGCATCATAATATCGGCTTTATCGGTAAAAAGGATATTATCAAAAAGCTACCCCTTATCGCAAAGGCAATGCACAAGCTTTACGGCTTATTTATTGACCGCGAAAACGACCGTGAAGCTGCTAAAACAATTATTGAAGCAATCCGTATTTTGAAAGAGCAAAAGGCATCAATTGGTCTTTTCCCCGAAGGTTATACAAGCAAAAACTGTGAGCTTTTACCTTTTAGAAACGGCTCGTTCAAAATTGCTTTAAAGACCAAAGCGCCTATTGTTGTATGCGCGCTTAATAATACAAGAAAGCTTCCGAAAAACATCGGTCGCAGAAAAACGGTTATAGACCTTAACATCATTGACGTTATTTATCCAAACGAATATGAAGGTATGAACACTACCGAACTTGGTGATATGATTTACGAAAAGATGGAAAAAGGTTTTTATCAAATAAAATATAAATAAAAAAAGACCTTGAAGCGTTTGCTTCAAGGTCTTAAATTTTATTAGCCGTTAATTTTAAGGTTATCTAAATAGAAGCCGCCGCCACCTGTGGGCTTATGTAATTCCATTACTATCTTGCCGTTAGGGTCTGCGGGAGCATCAGCGCGTGCGATAAGCTCGTTACCGATGTAAAGTAATACCTTTCCGCTTTCAAACTTAAGAGTAAAGGTTTCTTCATAGTCAGCACGTTGATGTGCGGTGTGTCGGCCAAGGAGGTCATCTTTGTAATAAAGTGATGTGGTTGCCCAGTTATCATTAGTTTCGATGATGTAATCACCCCAAGAGAACTTAAACCAACGTGTTTTAGATGCCTTAGGACCTGCAAGCATAGTCATACGGGTTGTAAACTGTAATGAAGCAGATTCCTTAGAAGCTTTATAACTTTCCTTGCTTTGAAGGTTAAAGTCAATTGCTTGGAAACGAACTTTAACGTATCCGCCGTCAATCACCTCGTCAGGGTCGTTCCAATTTGCTTTATAAGTGAAATCGTCGTTTAATATTTCTTTTTCGGGAAGTATAAGCTCAAACTTTTCATTGCTTACCTTAACCTTACATTCGGCCTTAATAACAGTACCGGGAATACGCGCGGTAATAGTTGCTTCACCGGCCGCAACTGCGGTAACAAGACCGTGGTGGTTTACGGTAACAACAAACGGGTCAGAGCTTGACCAAACAATGTTTGAAACTTCGTTGCCCTTAGGTGCAACTTCCCAAGTAAGGGTTTTTTGTTGGTCAATTTTAAGGTTAAGTTCGTTTTTACTGATGGTAACGCTTGTGGGGTCAATAACCTTATCAGCGCCTGCAAGAGCGGGTTTTTTATTAATTTCCAAAACATCATCTACAACAGCCATAGCATAAGCGGTAGCAATTTTTTGGTTACCAATATGGTTGGGATGGCGGTTGCCGGGACCGTAAATGATAAAGTTTTCATCGGGTTTGAAATCGTAATAATCGGGCGCGTGTAGATAGAAACACTTTCTACCTGCTTTTGCATACTTTTCAGCGGTTAATTTAACCTTTTCCGAAAGTTGTGCGGTATATGTAGGGTCAAGTTCACCTTCGTGTACCGAAACTAAGTAAACGATTGCATCGGGGTTGTCTGCAAAGACGTCGGCCATAAGCTTGTCGTAACGTTGAGCATAAACTTCAACGTCGCTGCTTCCGTAACCGTCGTTAAGACCAATATGGATAATAGCGATATCGTAATCAATTTTATCCTTAATATTATTGTTGTAAGCGGTTTGCAATTTTTCAACCGTCCAACCGCCGCCACCACAATGTCTTATATAATGGTCATCAAGTTCGGGTGTAGGGTATTTATTCATACCCACAAGTTCGAAATAACCGCCCATATCAGTAAGTGAAGAATAGAAAAATGATGCAAGTGTACTAGCGCTGCCGCCCTGCGTCCAAGAGTCGCCCATAAGTAATATTTTAGCGCGTCGCATACCTGCTTTTTGTTCAGCAGTAGGAGCTTTAGCGGTGTAAGGTTGTGTGAAGTTTAAAAGTTTTGTATCAATTTTTTCTAAGCCGTCTTTTGAAAGTTCAGCATAAACCTCGTCATAAGATCTGTTAACCAATTTGCTTTTCGCCTCCGAACCTTTTTCACCACAAGCGGTCATAAGCATAGCCGCGGTAAGTGTTAAGGCCATAATTTTAATAAGATTTTTCATAAATAAAACCTCCTTTAATTGAATTATATCACACCGTGATAAATTGGGCAATATAAATTTATTGCACTAAAAAAATCCCGAATTAATCGGGATTTTTTATAGTCAATATTGCATAACCAAAGGGTTCAAGTTCTAAAACGCCGTCTTTCGAGGGCTTGCCGAAAATGGCTTTAGCGTTGTCAAATTCTTTGGGTACGTTTATATAAGTTTTTTCGTGCCAACGGGTAGCGGCAACCAAAACGGTGGAGTTTTGGGATTTTCGCATATAAGCGATTTCGCCAAAGTTTGCATAATGGGGGATAAACTCACCCGATTTAAACGCATCAGACTCACGGCGGAATTGACCTAATTTTTGGTAGAATTTCAAAAGGTCTTTATTTTCGTTGCCCCACGGGTAGGCAGCACGGCAAAACGGGTCGCCATAACCCTCCATACCGGCTTCATCACCGTAATAAAGCGAAGGTACACCCGGTAAAGTATATTGTAAAATTGCCGCAACCTTTAAAAGATTAATGGCTTTTTCGTACTGTTCGGGTGATAGCTTTTGTTCTGACTGCCACTGACGGTCACCGACAAAATAACTGTCATCGTTACCTAAAACGGTAAGAATTCGTTGTGTGTCGTGTGTGCCGATGTGATTCATCAAAAGTTTAACTGCTTGCGGTGGATAATTTTCTAAAATTTCAAGCACGGTGTCAATTAAATTGCGTGAATTACCACCCTTTAAATATTCAATAATCGCGTTAGCAAAGGGGTAATTCATAACCGAATCGAGCTGTTTGCCGCGCAAAAATCTACGGCGCGCGTTATAACTGATTTTATTGGTGGCATCTTCCCAAACTTCACCAAGCAAAAAGTTTTCGTTTGAATCGGCTTTAACCGCAATACGTACCTTATCTAAAAATTGGTCGGGCAATTCATCTGCAACATCAAGGCGGAAACCCTTAATACCAAGCCCTAACCAATGGCGAATAACACCCTTTTCACCTGTGATATATTCGGTAAAATGGGGGTCGTTTTCTTGTGTTTCGGGAAGGGTGGAAATACCCCACCAAGATTCATAATCGTCGTGGGTTTCACCAAAATCGTACCAGCTTCTAAAGGGGGATTCATCACTTTGATAAGCACCCAAACAGTCGTAGCGGCTATATTTATTAAAGTAAATGCTGTCGTCACCCGTGTGGGAAAATACACCGTCTAAAATAATATAAATACCTTGCTTCTCGGCGGCTTTAATAAGCGCTTTAAGGTCTTTTTCATCGCCTAAGAGCGGGTCGATTTTCATATAATTGGCGGTGTTATAGCGGTGGTTTGAATGTGCCTCAAAAATAGGGTTTAAATAAATGCAATTAACACCTAATTTTTTTAGATAAGGCAATTTTTTTTGAATACCCTTAAGGTCGCCACCATAATAGTCGTTACCTAAATATTTAACCCCGTCACTTTCCTTTTGGGGTGTAAATACGGGTTGCTTGCTCCACTCGTCAACAATAAAGCGGTCGTTTGGTACGTTTTCTTTTTGCTTGTCCGATTTATAGAAACGGTCGGGGAAAATTTGATAAATAATACCGCCGTCAAGCCAAGATGGGGTAGAGTAGTTTTTGTTATAAACAGTTAACTGCCACCACGCACCGTCGCTTGATATACCACCTAAAGAATGGTCGAATTTTGTTATCCAATATTCAGTTTCGGCAGTGTTGTACTTGAAAGCATACCA
>JAZQWD010000052.1:0-23454 GCA_045632165.1 Acutalibacteraceae bacterium
CCCTGCTTCATAGGAACGATTGTTTGAGCTACAAGAACTTCGCCACAAACCGAGCAGTGCTTACCTTCGGTAAGACCTGTTGAATTGTAGGTGGGTTCTACTGCTTTGTCGATAACTTCGTTATGACCTTTTGCCTTGATAGCTTCTTCATAAGTATCGCCGCAAGCGCAGGTATAAACGATCTTGCCGTCTACTGTACAAGTAGCATCGGTCTTTTCACTTTCGTAAGCGTGTTCGCCGTAAACGTAATTTCCGTTTTCATCAGCGGCGGTATGCTTGCCGTCTTCACAGTAAGCGGTAACGTTGCTTGAGAATGTACCACCCTTAACAACAACACCGTTTTCAGCAGAATTAACTGCCGGCTTACCTTCTGCTGCAATATATGTACCCGATTCGATTACTATGCTTGCGTTTACATCAGCCCAAACTGCATAATAATCATTTTCGGATTTTTCAACGTCAGCGTTTACGTTACAATTCTTAAGCGTTACAGAAGAAGCATTGTAAACATTGATACCACCAAGTACGGTTACGTTTTCAATAACAACGTTTGAAGTGGTAATACCTGCTTTACCAATCCACAAGCCATAGCTTGCGCCGGCACCGTCGAAGGTACCGTTCATAATCTTAAAGTTTTCACCAACGAAGGTTACTGTCTTAAAGGGAACAGTAAAGGTAAAGCTATTAAGATCAAGTGTCATACCGGTTGAAGGTACATAATAGTAAGCACCTGCGGGCATTGCAACGTCTTGTAATAATACAACTACGTCGCCTGCTTTAGCAGCCATAAATGCTTCGAATACGGTTTCATATCTTTGATCGCCTATCTTAGCAACTGCATTAAGCTTTGTACCGATATGAGTTTCTACGTAACTGTCGCCACATACAGAACACTTATATGTAGTATAAGCATCTGCATCAAAGGTAGCTGCGGTATAAGTGCTTTCGTACTTATGACCTTCTGCCTTGATAGCTTCTTCATAAGTATCACCGCAAGTGGTACAGGTGTAAACTACCTTGCCGTCTTCGGTGCAAGTAGCATCAAAGGTTTCGGTTGTGTATTTGTGACCTAATGCGTCAACGTAATCTGCTACGTAAGAGTCGCCACACTTATCACAAGTGTAAGTTGTGTAACCCTTATCTTCGCAAGTAGGATCGGTAACTTTTGAAGTGTACTTATGACCTTCTGCCTTGATAGCTTCTTCATAAGTGTCGCCGCAAGCGCAGGTGTAAACTACCTTACCATCTTCGGTGCAGGTTGCGTCAAAGGTTTCGGTTGTGTATTTGTGACCTAATGCGTCAACGTAATCTGCTACGTAAGTGTCACCGCACTTATCGCAAGTGTAGGTAGTGTAACCCTTGTCTTCACAAGTAGGATCAGTAACCACCGGTTTGTAGTTGTGACCCAAAGCGGGAATAACTTGAGTATGTGTTTCACCGCAACCGCCACAAACGGAAGTAATACTACCGTTATTTTCACAGGTTGCATCAACCACTGTAGTAGTTTCGTTATAGATTATAACGAGCTTAAAGTTCTTTTGAATAAAGATATCACCATTAGCCAACATATACTTAATTTTAATGTTGCCTGCAGTGAGTTCGGTATTAATAACTGATGTATACTCAGCAACGCCGTCGATATAAAGTGTTTCAACGCCGCCAAAGTATGCTATCTTAACATTATGGAATCCACCGTTAGAATTTGCTTTGTTTTCGCTCCAAGAGGTGTACCATTTGGTATTAATCTTGGTGTTAGAAGCATCATATACTTCGTAATGGTCATTACGTAAGATATAGCTGTAACCGCTTGTGCTGTAAATTTGGAAGCCGCGGTTGCCGTCGAGAGCCGCAAAACGAACGTCGGTAGAAATTTCATAGTAGCCAATATTGTTTGCGATATTAAATTCGCGCCAAGTATGGTCGGTAAGTGTTAAACCGCCGTAATTAGCATCATAAGCCCAATCTACACCGTTTGTATTTTCAACACCAAAATAACCGTTATAGGTGCCGTTATCAAAGGGTAAATCGAAAATTTCACAATAATCAGCCACGGTAGCTTCTGTAAGCTTAACGTCAGCGATATATTTATCGTAACCCGACTTAAATACAAAAGCCAATTCGCCTGCAACTGCATCAGCAGTTAAGTCCGCCTTATACCAAAGCTTGCTATTCTTGTAAACGGCAATGTATTTATCAAGCATTACGATTCTGAAATCGGTCCAAACATCATCAGCAACGCTAAATTGACCGTTGCCACCAAACATAGTAACTTTAGAGTCAGCAAGTCTTAAGGCGGTGGATTTAGCGCCGCTACCTGCCCATTCGTGAATTAAAAGCTTATATTGACCGTCATGCATTGAGATTGTAAGCGGATTCGGGTCAATAGCGCCGGTAAAGGTATCACGATATTTAAATTCAAGAACAAAGTTCTTAATATTTTCGTCAAGAACTACTTTACCGGTAGTACCTTGTAACATTTCGTAAACTGTTGCACCGTTTGCAAGAGTTTCACCCGAGTTAGCAAGTACACCCGCGCCAAATTCACGAGGTTGTGAGCAGTTGTTACAATCAAGGTCTAAACCGTTGTCGTAAGCGTGACCGGTTGCAGGAATAGTTTCTGAATAACTGTCACCACAAGAAGAACAAGTATAGGTTACAGTACCGTCTTCTGTACAGGTTGCCGGAACCTTGCTTTCAACGTAAGAATGAGCACCAACTTCGCGTTTTTCACCGCAAACGTTACAATCGGTATCGCAGTCGTTGTCGTATTTATGACCTGCGCCCTCAAGAATGTAACCGCAAGCGTCACACTTATTATCACAGCTGTTTTCATAAACGTGGGTATGAGTGTAAGCTACTGCGGGTGAGCATAACACACCTGCACGAGTGTCAGGATATTCGGGGTTGCCGCTGAATACGATAGAAATTTCGTCGCCCTTGTTAACCTTGATAGCGCCAAGGTCAGGGAACGCGATTTCGGTATTTGACTTACCGATTACAGCATCACCGTCAGTAGGCCAAAGTAAGGTGTCGTTTTGATAGATTTTAATATCTACCCAAGCGTTATCGTTTTCATTTGCCCACCAAGGATCGGCAGCAACGCCAACGCCGCTAAATTTACCTGTCTTGTCATAAAGCACAACTTCGCCGTCTTTATAAGCGGTAAAGCTTAACTTCATTGCAGTACCGTAATTTTCAGGAGCAATAATATCTACAGTCTTCAAACATTGTGAAGAAGGAGAAATATAAAGCTTTTCGCTATTCGGAACGAAAGTAGCCGCACCGGTAAATAAGCAGTCAGACCAATTATTATGAACAAGGTACGATTCTACTTGAAGGGCCATATAACCTTCCTTACCGTTTAACTTGGTACCATCCTTCAATACCGCAAAATAGGGTGAACGGTAAGCGAACTTAATTTCACTGTTCCACGGGTCTTTACCAAAGCCCTTGTCATTACTAAATTTATAATCTAAAGCCCAAGCACTATTGTTAAAATCAACAACAGTTTCAGCCGCCATGCCGTTAGTTAACGCCTTAAAATCATCATAAACTTCATAATTTTCATTATTGTTTATGTAATAGGTGCTATCACCAACGATAACCGAAGCGGGTTTATCGGAAATTAAGTAAGAAACAGCAGGATTACAAACAACACCGCAACGTCCGTTAGCATTAGAAGCGGTAAAGATAATTGAAAGATAATCGCCTTTTTCAACGTCAATAGCGCCTAAATCGGGGAAGTTGATAGTATTGGCGCCGTACTTAACAATGTTATTTTCACCATTTAAGGGCCAAAGCTTTTCGTTACCCTTATAAATTTCAACGGTAACGTAGTTATTTGCATTTTCGCTTGCCCACCAAGGAGCAGCATTAAGACCCGAACAGGTTAAAACGCCGGTCTTATCGTAAAGAACAACCTGACCGTCCTTATCGGCATAGAAATTAACCTTAATTTGAGGTGTTTTGTAAGTAGTATCATTATGGGTTGTGTTATACGGAAAAACAATAACCTTTTCAGCATCAGGATAAAATACAACCGATGATTGATGCCAGTCACGTTTACCGCCGCCTGTTGCTTGGATACCGGGTGTGGTATCTGCCCTAACGCCTTCATAGATATAATCAATCGGTTTGTATTCATAGTTATAATTCCAAAGATTTGTCATTCTATAACGAACAGACATATCCCAATTACCGCCGAATGTAACGCTGGTATTAAGTTTATTACCAACCGATGCCTTGAAATTTGAATAAACGTCAGAGGTAGAATTAGCATCGATAGCGTATTTACTGTCACCAATCTTTAAAAATTCGAATTTTTCTTCAGCTTTTTCTTCGGGTGCAAGGTATGCAACCGCAGGTGACATATAAAGACCGTGTCTATAACCGTAGCCCTTTACAGAAAGAGTAACGGTATCGCCCTCTTTAACGGTAATTGCGCCGATATTCGGGAAAGCAATAGCTTCGCCGCCGGCTTCAATTTTGTTATCTTCGCCGTTTAAGGGCCAAATAACCTCACCGTTTTTAAGGATAGTGAATTCATTATACTTGTCAGAATTATCTTCACCGGCAAGCCAACACCAGAAGGGGCTTTCATTATTTAAGGAAGCCGCAATTTGGTTTGTTAAATCGTAAATAACCACGTCACCGTCTTTAGGTGCGGTAAAGGTTAATTCGATAGGAAGATTTGCACTTTTTGACATTGCTTGATAACAAGGGTTAACAAACAGTCTTCCGTTGTACATAGCAACAGAATATTGTGCAAAGCCCGTTTTGCTTGGATGGAAGGCAATTTGTGAGTATGTGCCCGGATTTAAATATTTGCCTACTGCAGCAGAGCCGTCGCCGCTATTTGATTTAGCGTTGAACGACCAGCCCGTTGCGCCGAATGTCACAGTATCAGCCGAAGCAACATCTTTAGTTTCGGTTTTGCCTGTAACAGCAGCTACGTAAGCATCATACGCAGTGTAATTTTCGTTTGCTAAAACGTTATATGATTTGTCACCGACAATCACGTGTTCTGTTAAAGCAGACGGTGTGGTTTCTTCGGCAGCGGCCGCAGTTAAACCGAACAAGCCAAGCGGCAATACGGTTAACATTAATGCAACTGTCAAGATGATTGATAGTGCCTTTTTCAAAAAACCATCTCCTATATATAATTTTGTGTCATTTACCGATTTACAGTAAATAAGTCACTACATTAACATTCTAGCACCTTTGTTTAAAATTTACAAGTTTTTTTAAAAAGTTGAATAAAAAACAACATAAATATCAAAAAAATTATATTTTAATATTAAAAATATGTAGCTTTACAGATTAATAATACTTTTTTAACCGATATAAAACGACAAAAACAGACAGCTTATTAGTAGCTGCCTGTTTTTACGTCAATTTTATATAATTTTTTTATAAACGTATCTTATTCCATTATATAACGTCAACCTTAATAAGGTTTGTGTTGCCGGTCTGACCGTTAGTAACGCCACCGGTTAAAACTATTTTATCGCCTTTTTGAAGTGAGAGTGCATCTTTGGTAATTCTTGATGCGCTGTAAAACAAAACGTCGGTTGAATTATAGCTTTCGCACATCATAGGGATAACACCCCAAGAAAGCGATAAGCGGCGCCAAGTTTTTTCGCTTGTGGTAATACCTATAATCGGCACAGCGGGGCGGAAGCGTGACACCATACGTGCAGTAGCGCCCGAAAGCGAACAAACCGCTATTGCCTTTGCGCCAATATCTATCGCCATACCGCAGGTTGCGTGAGAAATCGCATCAACAGTATTTTTTATTTGAAATTCGCGAGTTAAAAAGCGCTTTTCATAATGAATATTTTCTTCGGTATTTTTAGCAATACGCGCCATAGTTTTTACCGATAATACGGGATATTTGCCTGCCGCAGTTTCACCCGAAAGCATAATAGCGCTTGTACCGTCGTAAACGGCGTTAGCAACGTCGGAAATTTCGGCACGGGTAGGTCGCGGATTTTGAATCATAGATTCAAGCATTTCGGTGGCGGTTATAACACGCTTACCTAAAAGGCGGCACTTGGTAATAAGCTTTTTCTGAATTGCGGGCAATTCTTCAAATGGAATTTCAACACCCATATCGCCACGAGCAATCATTATACCGTCGCAAGCTTCGCAAATTTCGTCAATATTATCAACACCCGAACGGTTTTCGATTTTAGCAATTATGCCAATATCCTCCCCGCCGTTCGCACGCACAAATTCCTTAACGTCTAACAAGTCTTGCTTTCTCGAAACGAATGAACACGCAATAAAATCAATATCGTTTTTTATACCAAACAAAATATCCTCTTTGTCCTGTTCACTTAAATATATTTGCTTTAAGGTTTTATTAGGAAAGCTCATACTCTTTCTATCAGAAAGTTCACCACCCACTATAACAACACAAACAACGTCAGTTTCGGTAGTTTCCCGAACCTCAAAGGTTAAAAGCCCGTTATTCAAAAGAATTTTATCGCCTATTGATAAATCTTTCGCTAAATCCTTATAATTAACCGATACTTTGGTTTCGTCACCGTCAATATCATCGGCAGTAAAAGTAAAGGTGTCGCCCTCGTTTAAAAATACTTTGCCGTCTTTAAAGGTTTTAATACGGTATTCAGGGCCTTTTGTGTCGAGTAAAATTGCAATCGGCAATCCAAGTTTTTCACGAACCCTTTTAACGTTGTCTATTCTTCTTTGATGGTCGGCATGGGTATTGTGCGAAAAGTTCATACGCGCAACGTTCATACCCGCTTTTGCCATTTCAGTTACAATTTCTTCAGTTTCGCAAGCAGGACCCAATGTGCAAACGATTTTAGTTTTTCTTAACATAAAAAGCACCTCATTTCATATTTTATATTTTACCACACAACCATACTAAATTACAATGTGTAAAAATATAATATTTTTGTTAAAAAGACAAAAAAATTATATTTAAAAATTTTGTTCATTATTATATAATAACTGTGAAAGCGGGTGTTTTTATGAAAAAATATTTACTACCACAAAACGGAAAATTTTTTAAAGCAAATTTACATTCACATTCTACCTTTTCTGATGGCAAGTTAACCCCGCAGGAAATGAAGGATTTATATAAAAGTCAGGGTTATTCGATTATCGCATATACCGACCACGACTTGATGTTCCACCACCGCGAGCTTAACGACGATGATTTTCTTGCGCTTTCGGGTTTTGAAATTTATGCCAACCAAGAAAAAAAGGAAGATCAAACCTACGACGATATCAAGGTTTGCCATATTTGCTTCGTTGCCCTTCGCCCCGACGTTGAGTATCAGGTTTGCTTCCACCGTACGAAATATATCGAGCATAATATTCCTATTTGGGACAAGGCAGCTTACGACCCGAATCAGCCCGACTTTGAGCGTGAATACACCCCCGAATGTATAAGTGAAATGATGCGCCTCGGTCGTGAAAACGGCTTTTTCGTTACTTATAATCACCCCGGTTGGTCGCTTGAAAGCGCCAATGAATACTTAAATTATAACGGTATGCACGCGCTTGAAATTATAAACGGCGGTTGCGTTGCCGCAGGTTTTGACGATTATAGCCCCCGCGTTTATGATGAAATGCTACGTTCAGGCAAGCGTATTTATTGCATCGCTGCCGACGATAACCATAACCGCCTTTCCAAGGACGACCCCCGATACGATTCTTTCCGCGGGTTTACAATGATTAAGGCCGAAAAGCTTGACCACACCTTAATCGGTGAAGCGCTTTTAAACGGTGATTTTTATTGTTCACAAGGTCCGCTTATTGACGAGTTGTGGTTTGAGGATAATAAGGTACATATCACCTCACCTAACGCTTGCAAAATTACATTTAATACAGGACGTCGCCACGCGGGAATTGTTACCCAAGAAAAAGACGGACCTATGCACGCTGAATTTTCCCTTTGGGGCGAAAAGGATATTTACTTCCGCCTAACCGTTACCGATAGCCACGGTCTTCACGCTTGCACAAATGCATATTTTATTGATGAACTTAATAAATAAACACACGCTCATAACTTATCGAAGATAACCATAACACGCCAACGGCGTTCATAACTTGCCGCAGGCAATCATAACTGAAAAAGCACCTCCACCGAGGTGCTTTTTCTATTCTTCCATCTGCTTACCCAAAAATGCCGCCGCAACACGAACCAATTTTTCGTCGCTGTCGCTCGCTTTTGCTATAGTATCGCTTGAGACCATAACCACCGCGCCCGCAACGTCACCCGAAATAATAATGGGTGCCGCAACGCAAATTTTACGGTCTACTCCCTCAAGCGCTTGAAGGTTTTCGCTATCAAACACCACGTTTTTGCGTTCTTCCATTATGTCCTCAAGCACAGAGGTAACACGACGGCCGAGCACCTCTTTTTTCGAAATTCCTGCCCCTGCAACACAATGGTCGCGGTCACATATAATAACTCCCAAACGCGTTGCTTCGCTCATCGCTTCGGCGCACTGAATAGCAAAGGGAGAAATTTCACCAATTGGGGAATACTTTTTAAAGATAACCTCCCCGCCCGAATTGGTAAATATTTCCAGCGGGTCTCCCTCACGAATCCTCATTGTTCTTCTAATCTCTTTCGGTATAACTACACGACCCAAATCGTCTATTCTACGAACAATTCCTGTTGCTTTCATATATTTTCTCCTTTTCTCTACTCTAAAATGTGCCGAAAACCCAGTATTTATGCGGGTTTTCATAGTTTTTTCTTATGCTGAATTTCTCCTCGCCTCAGCCCAAAATGATTCAAAAATGCCTTAAATTGCGTTTGTGTATACTCGACAGGAGGTCGAAAAACACCCCAGAGGACTTAGGACGAGTTGTAACTTTTTGCTCTTTGTTAGTATCACACTTTTTGTAGAAATTATGAGTAGAATTTCCAATTGTTTTTATTATTTGTGAAAAAAAGAGGAATACCTTATTAATTATGTACAGCATAACCCTTCTTTTGTTCAATAACTAATTTTTATCATCTTTTTTAACTAAAAAGTACCGCCACCTTTTACTTTTTATTTTTCGAAAAACTATTGACAACCGATAGAGATAGAATATAATAGTAGTTGAGCAGATGTTCAACTACCGAAAGGAGAACTACGATGGAGCAGAAATTTTCATGTGATTGCGATGTGATTCACGAGGATATTGTCAATGAAATTCGCGAGAAAATGCAACCTAAAGAGGAATATTTGAACTTAGCATCCCTATTCAAAATGTTTGGTGATGGCACAAGGATTCAAATTCTGCACGCTTTGGAGCAGGGCGAAATGTGTGTTTGCGATTTAGCAGTTCTTCTCGGTGTGACCAAATCTGCTATTTCCCATCAACTCAAAGCATTGCGATTAGCTAATCTTGTTAAGTTTCGCAGAGAAGCTCAGATTGTCTATTACTCTCTGGCAGACGACCATGTGAAAGAAATACTTGACAAAGGCTTGGAGCATTTGCACGAATAATAATGAAACAACGGCGAGTGAAAAACTTGCTGTTTTTTCGGACAATAAGGTTGAATAATTGAACAACTATAAAACAGGAGGCAAGACCAAATGAAAAAAACATTTTTACTCAAAGGGCTTGATTGCGCAAACTGTGCTGCCAAAATTGAAAAAGAAGTAGGTAACTTGAAGGGCGTTAGTTTTTCAAGTGTTAACTTGATGAAACATATGCTGACCATCGAGGTAGAAACAGCCGTCGCCGATGCTGTCGCAAAGCAAATTGAGTCTATTGTTCATTCTCACGAGCCGGATGTCGAGGTTAGCGAAAAAACAACGGTACGGCTTACAAAGGTGTATATATTGAAAGGTTTGGACTGCCTCAACTGCTCTGCCAAGATTGAAAAAGAAGTAGGCGAATTGAACGGTGTCAGTTCTTCCGTTGTAAACTTAATGAAGCAGACTCTGACCATCAGTGTGGATGCTTCTGTTGCGACAACTGTGGCAAAGCAAATTGAAGCTATCGTTCATAATCACGAGCCGGAGGTTGAAGTATCGGAGTGTGTTGCAGAAACTACTGCTATTAAGAACACAAAGAGCGAAGATAACAAAGACGATAGCAAGAAAATGATATTTCGTTTAATTTTGGGTGCGGTGTTTTTTGCAATCGGAATTATATTAGGCGAGCTTGTCAATGCACCCTTGCCGGTTGAGTTGGCATTTCTGATCATTTCGTATATTATTCTCGGCGGCGATATTGTGTTGACAGCAGTCAAAAATATTACAAAAGGTCGTGTGTTTGACGAAAACTTCCTGATGACTCTGTCTACTGTGGGTGCCTTTATCATCGGTGAATACCCGGAAGCTGTTGCTGTTATGCTGTTCTATCAGGTTGGAGAGTTTTTCCAAGATATGTCGGTCAAGCGTTCAAGAAAATCTATCGCAAATCTTATGGATATTCGCCCCGATTTCGCAACAGTAAATAGAAACGGCGAACTCGTTACGATTGCACCCGAATCTGTTTCTATTGGTGAAGTGATCGTTGTCAAACCTGGCGAAAAGATTCCGTTAGACGGTATTGTAATTGATGGAGAGTCAATGCTTGATACAAAGGCGTTGACCGGTGAATCTGTACCGAGAACTGTTCATCAGGGTGATGAAGCACTTTCCGCTTGCATCAATCAAAGCGGTGTATTAACTATAAGAGTTACAAAAGCATTCGGTGAATCTACTGCGGCAAAAATCATAGATTTAGTTGAAAATGCGTCAAGCAGAAAAGCACCTACAGAGAATTTCATCACTACATTTGCCCGTTACTATACACCGGTCGTTGTTATCCTTGCTGCGATTCTTGCTATCGTTTTTCCGTTGGCTTTTGGCGGTGATTGGATCGAATGGATACGCAGAGGAATGGTGTTCCTCGTAATCTCTTGTCCGTGTGCATTGGTTATTTCCATTCCGCTTACTTTTTTTGGCGGTATTGGTGCAGCTTCCAAACACGGTGTCCTTGTGAAAGGCAGTAACTACCTTGAGGCATTGAATAATGTCAGCACAGTTGTTTTTGATAAGACCGGCACACTCACAAAGGGTGTTTTCAATGTAACCGATATTATCTCTGCAAACGGCTTTACAAGCGAGCAGGTATTGAAATATGCCGCCCGTGCAGAAAGTTTTTCTAATCATCCAATAGCCAAGTCTATCCTTGCTTTTTATGGAAAAGAGGTTGACCAAGCAACTATTACAGATTATAAAGAAATTTCCGGACACGGTATAAGCATTGTTGCTGATGGCAAAAAGGTATTAGCAGGTAATACCAAGCTTATGGAGGCTGAAAATATATCTTATACCATTTGCGACAAGATAGGAACAAAGGTATATGTTGCAATTGACGGGCAATATGCCGGCTGTATTTTGATTGCTGACGAAGTAAAGACAGACAGCAAAAGTGCCATTGCAGCATTGAAGCGTATTGGTGTAGAAAGAACCGTTATGCTCACCGGTGATGAAGAAAAAATTGGCAAGGCTGTAGCAGAACAGCTTGGTCTGGATGAATATTACGCACAGCTTCTGCCCGATCAGAAGGTTGAGAAGTTAGAGTTACTTGACAGCAAGAAGCGGTCGGGAAGCAAATTAGCTTTTATTGGTGACGGTATCAATGATGCACCTGTTCTCGCTCGTGCCGACGTGGGAATCGCAATGGGCGGCTTGGGTTCGGATGCAGCCATCGAAGCTGCCGATGTAGTCTTGATGACCGATGAACCTTCCAAGCTGGTTGAAGCCATTGAGGTTGCAAAGGCTACCAAGCGTATTGTCACTCAGAATATCGTGATTGCACTCGCTATTAAGGGTGTGTTCCTTGTTCTCGGTGCATTTGGTATTGCAGGCATGTGGGAAGCCGTGTTTGGTGATGTTGGTGTGGCGATGATTGCCGTTCTCAATGCAATGCGAATAATGAAAAAGTAAAAAACATATACAAAAGCCGAATGAGTTAAAATGCTCATTCGGCTTTTTGTGACAGTTTGAATATTTAATTTTGGCTGCCCCAGAGCAGTGAAAAACGGCCCTCCCTTCGCATTTTAAGTCGAAAATAGCCGATTTTCACGAAAATTTTTTGGACAAAATCAGCGAAAACCCCAGTGTTTATGCGGCTTTAAGCGACTTTTGTGTTATTATAACACGAGCCTCGATTCTTCTCACAATTCCAGTTGCTTTCATAATATATACAAAAACTCCTTGCTTTACAAATTTGTACTGTTAGTATCTGTAAAACAAGGAGATTTATACTGCAATATTTACTTTTGAATCTAAATATGTTATAATAAATTAAAGGCGGTGATTTTATGAAGGAAATCAAGATTAATATTCCTGAATATGATGATGCTATCGAACTTGTATGGGATGATAACTTTAAAATTAAAACATCAACACCATACGATACGATTACCATAGAAGCAAATCGAGATGGGCTTTTGTCCTTGGCTCGCCACTTGCTATTATTGGCGCAAGAAGAAGTTCCAAGCGGTTCACATTTTCATTTGGATGAATTTAATTCACTTGAAAATAGTTCTGTTGAATTAATTATTTCTAAAAACGAAGAATTATAATATTCAAAAGCGAGGTGAATTTCACCTCGCTTTTACTATGTATCGGTCAAAATACGCTGTTTTTCGTAAAAAATTTTTATAAAAAAACTGTCCCAAAACCCAGTAATTACAATGCTTTGTCGCACTTTTGTGTTATTATAACACGAGCCTCAATTCTTCTAACAATTCCAGTTGCTTTCATATATAAAAACTCCTTTGTTGATTTGATAACATTTCTATTATCTGTCAACAAAGGAGTTTTATACTTGACAACATTGACGGAAATCAACTTTTATGATATAGTTTGATTATAAAAGTACTATGCATATTAAATTTATAAAATTGCAGGAGTGATAAAATGGAATTTATCAAGGATACAGATTTTATAAAGAAAACAAAAGATATATTACAAAACTATAATGATAAGTGCTTATCAGCGAAAGGTTTTAAAATAACAGATAGTGGGGAGTGTAAAAAATACATTTTGATACTTGGCATCAATCCTGCTGGGAACGAGAACGATGCCAAGTCCGAAGATAATACGACCTATCTATATTCATTAGACGAAACAGACATAAAAGATAGAACATATAACAAATACTACAAACCTATATTCACACTTCTTTCCGATGCCACGAACAACTGTGTTAAATGGGATTGGTGTAATTTATCTGAATGCGATTTAGAAAAGTTAATAGAAGATGATAATAAATTACAAGGACACAAAGAAAAAATTTCATCTTATTATCAAGAATATAAGGGTAAAAAATATTCTCTTTGTATGGGCGAATTTTTCTACTACCATGAAACTAGTCAATCAAATTTTTTAGAACTTGTAGACACCAATAACGACAACTACAAAAATCATTACTCGTCTATGTTAGAAATGCATATAAAGTCAATAGTCGAAAAAGGCCATGAAATAAAAGCAATTTTAATTCCGAATGCAACAGCATCACGGAATTTGTATGACGAAATGCGAACCAAATGTTGTGAATCCGAAAAAGACAAATATCCAAGCTGCGTGAATTATAAATTCGAAAACCAAGAATATAAAATATTTTTTAGTTCAATGTTATCTGGACAAAGAGCACTAGATGTTTTTTCAAGGGATAGATTATGTTGTGATTTAAAACAGTATTTAAGTGAATAAATTGCATGACATATTTTGGAATATGAAACAAGCGAGGTGAATTTCACCTCGCTTTTGCTCTTTCTAACACACTATGTATAGCCCAACAAAACCTGTCGAATGGTGTTAATGTTGTATGAGGGTAATGAGTATTTGCTTATGTCTGGTATTAGTTCATACCATCAACTCTTTGAAAGTAATATTTATAAGTTTTTTCTTCGAGGATTTTTTTGGTTTCTGCAAAAAAATCAAAATAAATATTTCTATGTTTTTCAAAATAAATTCCTTGCTCGCTGTCGGGATCATTTATTGTCAAGTTGCAGGTCAAAATCCACGTGCAAGCATTTTTTAAAATATCAACTATTTCATCTGAATCGTATTTTATAAAGATATAACTACCTTCGTGAGTTATATCTTTAAAGGGCTTTCCGGTTGTTTCTTTAATTCCAAATTTAAACAACGCTACCAAAAGTCTTGTAAACATAGGATTTTTAAAAATCTCGGCATTGTCATAATAAATATATACCCAAGTGTGGTCAAGCCACTCATAGTGGATAACTTCATCTCTTGAAACGACAATTTTTTCTATCATTTTTATTTTCTCCTTACGGCGCAAATTATTCTTCCCAATTAAGCAACCATTGAGGTAACGCTCGATTTGAATATGCTCTTTTTTGAATAATCAAACTTTGTCTTTCGACCTTTCGTATGGTGCCATTCGGGTTGCACTAATTTTGATACAACAATGAGTTTGCCACAAAAATTATAACATTTTTTGCAAATACAATCAACTATTTTAGGACGAAATTTTAGCAGAGTGAAATTCACTCAGCCGTTTCTTTATACCTATTCACCACACTATGTATCGCATTACAATAGCTTTGCTAAGGCAATGTATTCATCTATCATACCTGTAAAACCGTGATTAGCGCCTTCGACAGTTATAATCTTAAGGTTAGGGATATTTTCATCCTTTAATAACGAAGCGTGCTCAACTTCATCGTCTTGGGTGCCGTACACAAATATTTTTTCTACCTTAGGTGTTTGCATTAGTTTTTTTACCAAGTCGTTAAAGCTGACCGCTGAATGATTAATACATAATAATTTTTCGGTTTGCGGAATTTCTTTAGCCAAAAATAAAATTTGGTCCGCCCCGTCGGACGTTCCAACTAAATAAACATTAAATTTTTCAAAGCCCTGCTGTTTTACGTAATTACAAAGAACCTTTTTGTCAATATGGAAGGTTTGGTCGCAGTCGTAGGGATTAGAAGCACAAATAACCGAATAGCCGTATTGTTGATTTAACCAAAGTGCCATTTTTAAGTGCTTATTTTTAGAACCGCGGCAAGGTTTACCGGCGCCGCTTTTAATTAACACAACCGTTTCGTTGCCGTGTATAATTCCATAAGTAATTCGACACCCGTCACAAGTTTTACGAACAATTTCGTTAAAATTCACATCAGCCATATTCCACACTCCTTTTTTGCTATTTTAACATAATTTTTTAACCGTTTCAAGTTTTCAAAAAACTTAGTTTTACCTCTTTACAAGTATATCATAAGCTGGGAGCTTGCTACCGCTATTTAATTTCTTGCGGGTTTACTTTTAGTTTTTGATATGTTATAATAATCGAAATATTATTTTAGGAGTATTTCTGAATTCCTGCCAACAAAATAAGCAATAAACAAATTAAACCGGCGGTGAAAATATGACAAAAAATTTATCTTTATCTAAATTCAAAATTTTAAGTGGCAGTGCGCTAAAGCTGATTGCCATTATTACAATGCTAATTGACCATACGGCAGTGATTTTTGCAAACGACTTCCCCACGTTGTTTTTAACACCTTTGCTTGAGTTAGGAAGTCACACAATAACGCTATATTATATAATGCGAAAAATTGGGCGTTTATCCTTTCCTATTTTTTGCTTTTTGATTGCCGAGGGTTTTTCACACACTAAAAATCAAAAGAACTATGCTATAAAGCTATTGCTATTCGCCTTTATTTCGGAAATTCCATACAATATGATGAAATGGAAAGGAATTTTCTACACTAAAAGTCAAAACATATTCTTCACCTTGTTTTTAGGTGTATTAATGCTTTACATTTATGAAAAAATTAAAAACCCGCTTTTAAAAACAATATTAATGCTTTTAGTCGGCGCTACGGCAGTTATTATAAAATGTGATTATGGTCTTATAGGCACCCTTTTAATTTTATTTATGTACGTATTAAAAGACCGACCTGTTGCAAGAACTGTTTTGGCATATCCTTTGCTTTCGGGCGGTTACACTACAATTGCAGTATTTATACCCATAAATATGTATAACGGCAAACGCGGTTTTATAAAATCGGGGCTTTTAAAATACAGTTTTTACCTTTTTTATCCATTACATATTTTAATATTAATCTTGATTTGGTATATTTTGAGATAATAAAAAGCGGAGTGAATGCACTCCGCTTTAGTTTTTATTCGCCTTTAATAGCTTTAATTAAGAATTTTGCAATATCGGTATTATCAACCGTTTTACCTTTAAAATATTCAGTACCCTTACCAACACCGAAAACGCGAACAGGGGTTGCAGTATGTTCGGTAACGGTTAATAAATCACTTAAATATTTAGTGTTTTCATCACCCAATTTAACGCCGCCCGTTTCGTGGTCCGAGGTTATAATTAGCAAGGTATCGGGGTTCTTTTCCATAAATTTTAAAGCTGCCGCTACCGTACGGTCAAGGGTGACAACACTGTTAAGCTTGCCGTTAATATCGTTACCGTGACCGTATTTGTCAGTACCCGCACTTTCAACCATAAGGAAAAATCCCTTGTCGTTTTTAAGGCGGTTAAAAGCAACTTCCGCACAATTAGCAAGGTTATATGACGCTACTGAAGAATAGCCCTCTAAAAATCCCAAGAAAGGTTTTTCGCAGTTTTTATCAGTATCCAAAACATCCTTAAAACGCTTAAAATCTTTAGCTACAAGATATTCGTTATCAAAAATTTCGCGTTCTTCTTCGCCCAATGTCATAAATACGCTGTTATAATCTTTACCCATAAGCACGTCGGGCTTAAACTTAATCATAGAATTTATAAGTTCGGCAGTATTAGAACGGGAAATATTATGCACTGTAAATGCAGTAGGTGTTGCGCCCGAAATTACTTCGTCAGTAATAATGCCAACCTTTTTACCTGCCGCACGAGCTATTTCTGCCATGGTAATAAGGTCGTTGCCGTTAACGTCTTTACCGATATAGCCGTTATTGGTCTTAATACCTGTTGAAAGCGCAGTGCCCGAAGCGGCCGAATCGGTAACCTCATCGCTTGCGGAATGTGTGGTTGCAAGACCGTGGTTTTTAATTTGGTTTAAAACTAGACCAAAGTCATAAACACCGTCGGCATGTTCTTCTGCTAAGGTAATATCGTTAGGACCCATACCGTCGCCTATAATAACAATAATATTTTTAGGTGTTTCAAATTTACCGTTAATTATTTTTGTGGCTTGGTCTTTGGTGATTGAAATTTCACCCTCGGTATACCAACCCTCGGGCTCTGCTTCTTTCTTTTCGCCACAAGCCGAAAAAGTTAAAACAAGTAATAATGATAAAACAACCGCTAAAAGTTTTTTCATAATAAAACTCCTTAAAATTTATACCTTAATTTTACTTTAATATTACTTTATTGTCAAGTAATGGTATAAAGATTGACATTTATAAAAAAGAAAATATAATGAACGTAAGAGGTGTTTATTTATGTCTTTAGGAAACGTTTTAATTTTTGGTGATAGTTATTCAACATTTGAAGGGTATATACCCGAAGGTTATGCTTGCTATTATATTCCACGTGACAAGGCGGAAACCGACGTGCGACAGGTAGAAGAAACTTGGTGGCATCAGGTAATAAACGAAACCGACTCGACCCTTTTGCTTAACGACAGCTGGTCGGGCTCGACCGTTTGTAATACGGGATATAATGGCGATTGTTCAAAAACGAATTCGTTTATTTACCGTTTAAGCAAGTATAAAGCCGACGGTTTTTTTGAAAAAAATAAGATAGATACCGTTTTTGTTTTTGGTGGCACAAATGACAGTTGGGCGAACTCGCCCATCGGCGAAGTGAAATTTGAGAATATAACCGACGATGACCTATTTTGTGTTTTGCCCGGAATGTCTTGTTTTTTAAAAAATCTCAAAGACGCGTTGCCGAATGCTAAAATTCATCTTCTTATAAACACCGGATTAACGCTTGCAATTGCCGACGGATATAAACAAATCGGTGAACACTTCGGTGTGAACGTAATTCAGTTTGAAAATATTGATAAAATGTGCGGACACCCGACAATTCAGGGTATGAAAGATATTAAAAATCAAATTTTAAAGGAAATATAAAGGTGATTTTATGTCTGATAAAGTTTTTCTTAAAAACGGTACAGAACACATCAGAAACCTCATTAAAACCGCTATTGAAAATGGTGAAAACACCGTAACCGTAACGGGCGATTATGAAATCGAAAGTGAAATTCGTATACCGAGCAATTTCACCCTTGTTTTGGACGGTTGTCATTTAATAATGGCCGACGGCGTTTATTCTAATATGTTTGTAAATATGAATCACAACACCCCTATCGGTCGCACCATTGAGGGCAAGGATAAAAACATAATCATTATCGGCAAAAATACCCCTATCCTTGACGGCGGAAACTATAACGGCCTTTCCGAGAAAAACGCCCGCAAAGACGGGCTTCCCCCTATTTGGAAAAATCAGCTTATAATGTTTGCGAACGTTGATAACTTTGAAATAACCGGCATTACCTGTCACAACCAACGCCATTGGGCGATTGACTGTGTTTACTGCACTAACGGTCATATTCACGATATTGATTTTAAGGCCAACGATATTTGGGTTGACGAGGACGGCAACGAGCATCATTATCTTGAACGTAAAAAATATAACCAAACCCTTGTTAAAAATGCTGACGGCGTTGATATCCGTCAGGGTTGTCACGATATTTTAATTGAAAACATTACCGGTTTTTGTGAAGACGATTCGGTTGCAATTACCGCTATCAGAGGAAACATTGAGCAAACCTTTGAAGTTGAGGGTATGCCGTCAGAAATTTGTAACATCACTGTTAAAAACGTTCGCACATCTGCCTTTTGTTCAAACGTGCGACTTTTAGCCCTCGGAGGTGCTAAGCTTCACGACGTTTTGGTGGACGGTGTATACGACACCTCCAAAGATTCGCCCTATATGGATAAAGGCCTTTACGGCGTACGTATCGGTGATATTATTAAGTATAGTGCTAACCGCTTTGCCAACGCCGACGAAATTTATAACGTTACTATCAGAAACGTTGTATCTCGTTCTTCATACGGTGTAATAAGCCTTCTTGGTGAAATGACCAATGTAAAGGTTGAAAACTACGAAGCACTTGAAGGCACCCCTGAAATTGAAAGATAATATTTCATAAATAAATTGAGGGTTTAACGGTGAGATGGATTTACATTGAAATCACGCGTAGGGGCAAGCGTCCTCGATTGCCCGTTAAAATTCTACCATATTCGCGGACAGTCCGGGAGGCCTGTCCCTACGGTGTGCAACCAATTCAACCGAGCGATAAACTATAATTTGAACATAAAAAATCAGGAGCAATAAAAATGGGTAAACTTCGAATTATGAGCCACAACGTCTGGAAAAACGACAAAAACCTCCCCACTTGGGAAGAAAAGGGTGAAGATTGTTCCGCAATCACCCGTGCAAAGGGAATGGTGCGCGTCTATACCGAAACACAACCTGATATTATTGGCTTTCAAGAAATGTCTAATACGATGGCGGATGAAATTATCCGCGGGCTCGCAAGTTTTGGCAAGCATTACACTCTGCTAAAGGGTGGCGATACACCTATACTATACCGCCAAGACCGATTTGAACTTATTGATTCGGATTTTTTGCTTTACCCCACCGAAGTCCCAAATTTTGAGGGCGAATTTAATAACAGTGGTACTAAATCGTGGTGCATTGCCGTTTTTAAGGATAAAACCGACGGCAAAAAGCTTATATTTATGTCCACACACCTTTGGTGGATGAGCAGTAATCCCAAATTAAAAAGTTATCAAGCCGGTTCGGACGAAGCGCGCGAATATCAACTTAATATGGCGCTCAACCGCTTAGAAGAATTTAAAATAAAGTATGATTGCCCCGTTATTCTTGTGGGTGACCTTAATTCAAATTATAATTCGAACACAGTTCAAAGCGCACTAAAGCGTGGGTATTTGCATGCCCACGATATTGCAACCGATTTTACTGATGAAGATTGGGGTTATCATTACTGTTTTGGTGACGGCTATAAGCCGTATATTGAAAAATCTTTCGAATACGGTATCGACCATATTTTGGTAAAATATACACCAAAAAATTTTGTAAGTCGTTTTGAACGCTACACTCCCGATTATTATCTTCCGCTATCCGACCACTCACCCGTTTTCATAGATGCGATTTTATAATATATCCATCGCAAAGCGACACCTATTCTATTATCTATTATCTTTTATCTATTATCTAAAAAACGCACCCAAAAGGGTGCGTTTTTGTTATACCTTTTCCCACTTTTCGGGTTTTGGATATTTATGCTTAAGGCCTAAAAATTCAACGCCGCGCTCATACTTTTCAATCGCTTCGGGGTGTTGAGCTTTACAGCGGTCAATATACCACCAACCGATATCTTTGAAGTGATAGCACTCCTCGTGACCGATACTGCAAGCGAATGCATCAGGGCTTTCGACACCCTGTTCCATAGCGCCGATAAGCTCGTTAAGATACTTATTATAAACCTCACGCGGTGAACAGCTATGCTCTTTACAAATAACAGCCGCCATACCTGCAACCTCGCCAAGCTGACCGAGGGTACGCATAACACGTGTTGCCGAGAATGCAACGTGGCTTGTGCTAACTAATCGTCCACCGATAAATAAGTTTTCACAATCCCTTGCGTAAAGGCAACGATAAGGTACGGGATAGGGCTCACATATACCGCGGTGGTAAGCAAATGAACGGAATGCCTCGCCGCCGAACTGATTAAGGTTGGTCGGTTCTGGGAAGTGCATATCGATACTCCAGCTAAGACAAGCGGTGCCGTCGGAGTGCATAACTTTATCCTCAATATCGTTTTGGGTCATAATATAGTCGCCTACAATACGGCAACCCTCACGCTTGCCGCCAATGGGTGATACCCAAACAATACGAGAATTTGTAAAACGTTCTTTTTGACCGAAGTGGTGCTTTTGATATGCCCAGTTAGAATAAATCGCACGAAGACCGTAGTCACGGATATATTCCATCTCGAAAACCATATCCTTAGTAAAGCCGGTTTCCTGCTCCCAGTCACCCGAGAAGCAGTTAAGACAGCTATTATCGTCAAACTTAAGACCCCAATCAATATCGGGGAAATCTACGTAATCTTCTTCACCCTTGGTACACCAACGAATAGAGTGGCCCATAACAAGCTTTTGCGCTTCATCGGGCGCTAAGCTTTCGTTAAATTTGCTTGCTGCCTCGCGGCCGTACATTGTTTCACAACCCATAGCACGCGCCAAAACACCGTCACCCGTACAGTCGGCAAAAAGCGGTGCCTTAACACGGGTTTTCTTACCTGTTAAGGTGTCGGTAAAGACTAATGATTTAATTTTACCGTTTTCGCCCTCTACCTTAGTAACGGCAGAATTTAAGAAAATTTTATATTTCGGGGGCTTGGTTTCCCACGGTTCAAAAGCAAAAAGCTTGCGGTGGTCTTCAAAATATTCGGCACGGTACTTGCCTGGGTCACCCATAACGGGCGCAATTTCTTTAACAATATTACCGAGCTTGGGGTATTTACCGAAATGAATCATACCGCCTTGGCAAACTCGAACCTCACTACTGTTACAACCGCCAAGCATTTCACGGTCGTGAATAAGGGCAACCCTTAAACCGCCACGCACCGCCGTTAAAGCGGTACAAATACCTGCAATACCGCCGCCCGCAACGATAAAGTCGAACTCGGTTTCATAATCACAAATTTCTTTATAAGAAAGCTCGCGGCGCATTTCGTCAATATCGGCTACCTCGTTACTCGGAATATCGTCGCCGTCGGTTATGTAAATAGCGTCAACACGACCGTTAAAGCCGGTTAAGTCGCAAAGCGAAATTTGGTTTTTGCCTGCTAAAAGCTCAATTTCGCCCGCCTTTTGCCAAGCCCAATCTTTACCGTTGGTACCTAAAATTTCAGGTAAAACAGTGCCGTTGATTTTAATATTAAACTTACCTGCGCTGTCTTTTACACCCCAAACGGCGGTCCAATCGCGAGTAAGCGCCCAAACGGTATATTTACCGTTTGATGCCACCTCAAAATCAGTAATAGCATCACTTACGGGCACACCTATACCGTGAGCCATCAAGTAAGCCGAGTGTATAACCTCAAAGGATTGAGTATCTACTACCCAACCACCCTTTTGTTTAAAGCTTTCGGCTTCGATAAAAATTTTATTCATAATTATCCCCCATTTAAGCGGATTTATTAAAGCGGATTAACCTGTTTATCAATACCCCAAACGGTAACGTCTTCAACAACAACACGTTGAGGAAGGTTTGCAACGTATAAAACGGTTTCTGCAATATCTTCGGGTAAAAGCTTATCGGTGGTCTCCCCAATGCCGCAAGCCGATTGGAAACCGGTGCTTGCACTACTAGGTACTACACAAGTAACTCTTACGTTATAGGGTTGCATTTCAAGATACATACCCTTTGAGAAGTTTAAAACACCTGCTTTTGCTGCAGCATAAACCGACCAAGTAGGCCAGCATTGACGGGCGCAAACAGAAGAAATATTAATCATTGTACCGGTCTTTTGTTCCTTCATCATATCAGCAAAAGCGCGGCAACCGTAAATAACGCTGTTAAGGTTAAGCTTAATTGTAGCGTCGATTTCTTCGGTAGTAAATTCGCTTACTTCTTTAATTGTAATACCGCCGCCTGCATTATTAACAAGCACGTCAAGACGACCGTATTTTTCTTTAATTAATGCTACGATATTATCCCAATCTTCTACCTTTGTAACGTCCATAGAAACGGCTAAATCGCCGCCAACTTCTACCCTTGCGGCCTCTAACTTTTCGAAATTGCGGGCAGCCATAATAACGGTGTCGCCGTTATCCTTGAACGCCTTTGCGGTTGCTTTACCGTAACCGCTTGATGCACCTGTGATTAAAACGATTTTTGACATAATAATTTCTCCTTCAGGGATATACCCATAATATTGATTTCATTATACACGATTTTAAAAATAAATGTTGTATTTTTTTAAAAAAGTAAAAAAATTTATATTAAAAGCAAAAATGAGCAAGGTTATTAAAACCTTGCTCATTTAAAAATCAGTCTTCATCTACATAAACAACGTGTTCAAGCTCTAGAATCTTATAAAAATCAAAATTCATCTTACGTTCTAAAAGCATAACAACGCCTATGTTATTAACGTTACCACTTTTTGCGGAATATATCTTATGCGGACATTCTTTGCCGATAAGCTCGTTAATTTTATTGATAACCTCATTAGTTTTGCTCATATCATCAATTTCAACATAAACCGCTTCGGTACGACGCTTACCTCTTTCAAGACGGGCAAGCAACACAATTGATAAAAGCATCAAAACCGCTACCGTTACAGCGCCTGTGTAAAAACCATAACCCAAAGCAATACCGACAATACTTGTTGCCCAAATACCTGCGGCAGTGGTAAGACCCGAAACCACGTTGTTG